>JBBSKW010000103.1:0-12339 GCA_038256005.1 Pyrinomonadales bacterium | reverse complement strand
GGAACGGCATCGGCACCTGCACCGAGAATATAAAGTTGAACCGGCGGGGTCAGCTTTTCAAAAGCATATTCGACCGTGCCATTTTCGGTCTCGTAGCGAATCGTCTCAAAGTTAGCCGACGAATCGGCGAACGTCCGCAGGTCATCTTCCAAATTCGGATACGAAACCGACGAGGTTCCAAGAAATGATCGAGCTCCGATGTTATCCGCTCCGCCGATGATGACGGCCGCCGTTATCCATCTGCGTTCGTCGCGACTTTTTCTCAATGCAGAAATGATCTCGCTTGTTGAATCGACGGGCTCGAGCAAGATCCGCATTAAGCCGCGACAGCCCATGTTTAGGCTGAACACCGAGTTTTCATCGGCCGTCGTGTCGTAGGTAAAAACCTCTGCCTTGCCCGTTGCGAGAACGCGTTTGGCGCGTTCGAGAACGTCTGCTTCGAGGCAGCCGCCTGAGACAGTTCCGGTCGCGTCGCCGTTCGCCTTGATGAGCATACGTGCACCGGGCAGACGATAACCCGAACCTTTTAGGTCAACGACCGTCGCCAGTACAGCTTTACCACCGTCCGGCAAAGCCGCGACCTCTTTTAATATTTCTCGTATCTCTTTCATTAAATTGCTTTTTCACGCAAAGCCGCAAAGAAATAAAGCCGCAAAGGAATTTCTCCTAGCGACTTCGAGTCTCGGCGACTTTACTTTGAAACAGTTCGTTTACTCCGGACACGCGGCTCCTTTTGCGACCCATTCTTCGACCTTTGCGGAAAATTCTTCAAAGCTCATGGGAGTCGATGGCTCCGCGGACGGGTTTTGTGCCGACGTTCGGTTTGAAGTTACCGTCTTCATCGTAGAGCCGGCGGTATTGGGCGGTGTTGCGAATAATGCCCTGGACGTAGCCTTTTGTTTCGCGGAACGGGATCGCTTCGACGAATTCGTCCATTTCCATCGGGAGCGTTCTTCGCCATGTAACGACGCGTCCGGGACCGGCGTTGTAGGCGACTGCCATATATTCGACGCGGCCGTATTTATCGAGTTGTTCCCGCATATAAGCAGTGCCGAGTTCAATGTTCAAAGCAGGCTGATAGAGGTCGCTGCCCGCGGCTATCCGAGCAGTAACACCATGCTTTCGTGCCATCATCTGCGCCGTCGGAACAAGAAGCTGCATCAGCCCGTACGCTTTCGCGGGTGATGCCGCCGTCGGGTTGAACACAGATTCCTGCCGGATCAAACCTGCGACTTGATAAACATCAAGGTTGCGAGTTTTAGCCCATGCTTTTATCTGATCCCACGCCATGTGCGGATAAAAAATGTCCCATTCTTCGCGGCCCATTTCCTCGGGAAACATTTGTGCATAATCGGGATAGCTTTTCGCTAAAGAGAGCAGAGCATTTACATTATCGCCCTTGAGTCGGTAATGCTTTGCCAAAGCGAGATTTATCTTCGGCGAATTCTGCGCGGTCTTTTGTGCATCTTTCAATTCATCGATCGCCCAATCGAAGAGGCCGATGGTCGAAAGCTGTTCGCTTTTTTCGGCACGTTCAAGTTCACGCGGACCGGAAGTTTCTGGCGCGACCGTAATAGTTTTTAAGTTCGCCGCTGCTAGTGTAACTGGCGAGCCCGAGGGAAACTGTGGCGGCTGCTGACACTGCCCGCGGCTTCGCATTGAGACGATTCTCTGTAGTGAAAGATGCCCGTACCAGTTAGCTCCGTAACGGTAGGCGGTCGCGTCATATAGCGCGCAGGCCTCGTTGATCTTGCCGGCAAGTTCCGAAGTTCGTCCCGACCAATAACCGGCCTTGCCTCGATTTGTCGTGTCCTTGGCGGCATAAACTGCGAGATGTTCGATCAACATTTCAGATGCCTTCGTGTAATTCTTTGATTCTTGTTCGAGCCAGGCGAGTTCGAACTGCGCACCGGCAACCTCGACCGTTCTTGGAAAATGGATCAAAGCTGTTCGCAGAAAATACGTTTCTTCGATCTTGTTCTTCGCATCGCGCGCAGCATAACCAGCATCAATCCAGGCTTTCGGCGTCAGCTTTCCGGCTGGAAACTTTTGCCGCATTTCTTCTGCGGCTCGGCGAGCATCCGGCCACAAGCGACTTTGCGCGTAACCTTTCACGAGTTCCAAATGTGCCTGCTCTTTAAGGTTCGCATTTGCGGGGATCGCGATAAAAGCCGCTTGGGCATCGGCCATTCTCTTCACGTTCGCAAAGGTTACGAGCCTCTTTAAGTTTATCTCGGGAGTAAGCGATGCGGAATATCCCGACACGAGTGCAGCGAAGGCCTTTTCCGCCTCGACATAATTCTTGGCCGCATGAAGCTTTTCGGCCCGAGCCGTGATCTCTTCAGCATTTGATGGCGTTAGCGTTTGGGCAAGGGAGACCAATCGTAACTCGGCTTCCTTCGCCTCATTGCCGCCGGCGCCGTAGAAGTATGTTCGGCGAAAGAACATCGTCGCATTGGGCTGGTCGCCGATCGAATTGTATGCCTTTGCCGTCAGGATCAAAGCTTTTTCGTTGTGTGCATCGATCAGATCTGTGAGAAACGCCGGTACTTTGGATGCATCGCCCGACTGTATTGCCGATTCCGCCCAGAGCAACTTGGCTTCGGTAGCCCGAAGCGAATTTGGAAACTCCGCGACTAGCGTTGCAAATGCTATTTTAGCCTGCGAATGATCGACCGCTTCCTGCAACGCACGCCCGCGAAGCCAAAGTGCGTAATCACCCAGTTTTGTCTTATCTGCAAAATCTCCCGAATCAAGCAGCCCGGCCGCAGCGGTAAAATCCTTGTTTTCGTATTTGATCCGGGCACGCAGCAGCCTTGCCAACACCCCGGTCTGCTGTCCGGCGAAGCGGCGTTCAATGTCGGCGACGACCGCTTCTGCAGGCAATTTTCCATTTTTCGTTAGGTCGCGAAGCGATGTTAACGGATCGATTGTCGATGGCTGGGCTTCACAGCCGACGGTGAACAAACAAATAGCCGAAACAATGCAAAAGATAGATAAGAAAAGTTTTGAAGACATGTAAACAAAGGCTCCTAATGCACTACGATGCAAAAACTAAGGCGGATTCTGTCTGGCGGAAAATGCTTCCAAATCGAGCGTACATGTACTACTATAACAAAACACTCTTCCCGGGCGTAAGTACATCCATCTTCGGAGATTTACCAATGAAAATAGCATCTTGGACCGCATGTGCCTTATTGACGTTTGCGGCAAATGTGGCTGCTCAAGATGTGCGTCCGGTTCCTACGCCGACACCAGACGACGGACAAGTCGTAAAGATCACGACCAACCTGATACAGCTTGACGTTTCGGTGTTAGATAAAAAGGGCAATGTGGTCACAGACCTTCGGCGTGATGAGATCGAAGTCTATGAAAACGGGGTGAAGCAGGACCTGATCGGCTTTTCATTTGTTGCCAACCCACAGCCGAAACCCGAGAAAAAACCGAAGAACGAAAGCAACATCCCTGAACCACCGATCGAGATCCGACCCGAAAACGTGCGACGAACGATCGCGCTTGTCGTTGATGACCTGACGCTATCTTTTGTTAGCGCGGCACATACACGACGGGCTTTGAAGAAATACGTAGATGAACAGATGCAGCCCGGTGACCTTGTTGGGATCATTCGTACCGGTGCCGGAATCGGGGCTTTGCAGCAATTCACGTCAAATAAACTGCAGCTCTACGCTGCGATCGAACTCGTAAAGTGGAATCCAAAAGGCATCGGAAAGTTTAGCTCGTTCGACCCGATCGAACCGACGATGACCGAGACGCTGAGACGACAGGGCGATCCGTCGGTCGTTGTATTCGATGAAGAAGATCTAAAGGCCGAAAGAGATTTTCAGCAGGGCACTTCCGATTTTCGCGAAAGCATATTTACGGCAGGTACACTCGGCGCACTGAACTATATCGTCAATGGTATGGCAGAACTTCCGGGCCGAAAGTCGGTGATCTTGTTTTCAGACGGTCTAAAAATATTCAGTCGTGCAGAAGGCGGCAGCATCATCGCGTCGCGGACGATGGAATTTCTTAAGAATCTTATAGGCGAGGCGAACAGGAAATCGGTCGTTTTCTATCCGCTTGACGCACGCGGACTTGAATACACGGGCTTTACGGCGGCCGACCAATTGTATGACCCAAACTCGCAGAATGATCCGATCCAGAGGACGCTCGCGGATCGAATAAATGACCGTAACACGGAACTCTTTGACAGCCAGCAAGGCCTGTATTATCTCGCCGAACAAACGGGCGGATTTGCTTATACCAATAAGAATGATCTGACGGCCGGCGTGCAAAAGGTGTTGGAAGACCAGAGCTATTATTTGGTCGCTTACCAACCTAATGAAGAAACATTTAACGCTGAGAAGCGTCGGTTCAACAAGGTAGAAGTAAAAATAAGCCGAAAAGGGGTCGATTCGCGACACCGCAGCGGTTTCTTTGTTGGTGAAGAGGACAAGAGATTGGTTGTAGATCTGAACTACCCGACCAAGATAATGCGAGCTCTCACATCGCCGTTCGCAATGAATGGAATTACCGTCAAGCTAAACGCATTGTTTGGCCACTCACCTAAGCGAGGTTATTTCATCCACTCGTTTCTGCATATCGACGCCGCTGACCTCACTTTCAAAAAACTTTCGAATGGCGACTACCAGGCGAATTTCGACATTCTTGCAATTAGCTACGGCGATAACGGCGTTCCCCTTGAAAAGAATAATTCGAACGGTTCGACGACGGTACGTGCCGAACACCTTGAACGCGTTAAGCGTGACGGAATCGCCTATAGCTTTATCTTTCCGGTCAAGAAACCGGGAGCCGTGCAGATGCGTGTAGCGTTGCTTGACCGCGCAAGCAAAGAGGTGGGTTCGGCGAATCAGTTCGTTGACGTGCCGGATCTGAAAAAGAGCAACGTAACGCTTTCAGGCATTGTGCTCGAGAATGTTTCACGCGAATTCTGGGCATCTATCACCGGCGGCGGAGCGCAAGTAAACACAAGATCGATCTCCGTCGATCCATTCGACCGCCCGGATCCGAAATACTCGACGGCGCTCCGAACATTCAAACGAGGTTCGATATTGCGTTACGGCGTTGAAGTTTTAAATCTAAAGTCTTCGGCGAAACCGGGAATTACCACACAGATCCAAACGCGGGTATTCCACGACCGGAAACTTGTTTTTGAAAGCAAAGAAACGCCGCTTGATATGAGCGGATCAGGTTCAGAGGGCCTTATTAGCCATACCGACGCAGTCGAGCTCGGTGAACGCCTTTTGCCCGGTGACTATGTTCTACAGGTGCTCGTCTCGTCGACGCAGGAAAAAAAGAAGACTCGTGTCACGACACAGTATGTTCAATTTGAAGTGATCGAATAAAGCCACAGGTCTCGCCCGATTTGATCGGTTCACTCTGACAACCGGCTTTAGCCAAGGAACGTGAATATGACCCGCAATAACCACACATTTCTCGCACTCTCGATCCTTCTTATTTTTTCGTCAATAACTTTCGCTCAACAGGCGAAGCCGACACCAACACCGGACACCGATGATGTCGTGAAGATCTCGACAAATCTTGTTCAGATCGACGTAAGCGTAACCGATTCAAAAGGAAACCCGATCACCGACCTTCGCCGTGACGAGATCGAAATATTCGAGAATGGCAAGAAGCAGAACGTAACGAATTTTTCGTTCATTTCAAGCGCACGGCCTGGTGTAAGCGAAAGGCCTGCTACGAAGGCTCAGGATGGAATAAGCATTCCCGTTCCGCCCTCCACACCACGGCCGGATCAAATTCGGCGAACCATGGTTTTGATGGTTGACGATCTTTCTCTATCGTTCCAAAGCTCATATCACACCCGCCGTGCCCTTCGAAAATTTGTCAACGAACAAATGGACGAAGGCGACCTCGTTGCGATCGTTCGTTCGGGCGGAAGTGTCGGAGCACTTCAACAATTCACCAACGATAAGCGGATCTTGCTCGCCGCCGCTGACGCCGTAAAGTGGAATCCTCGAAGCGGCAGAATAGGTGCATTTACATCCATTTCACCGGGAATGAAGGAAAGCTTGAAGGCTGCCGGCGATACTTTGGTCACTGATGCGGAAGTAGCTGAGGAACAAGAAGCTCAAATGGCCGAAGGACGGCCCGGGATGAATGTCGGCGAATTGTTCCAATCGCTTCAATATGTGGTCAAGGGGCTTTCTGAACTGCCGGGCCGCAAATCTGTAATTCTGTTTACGGATGGGTTCGCGATGAATGATCAGGATCCACAGGGGTTTGTAGAATCAGGAGATGTTAGCTTTCTTTTGTCGAGTCTCATCGAATCGGCAAACCGGGCCGCGGTTGTGTTTTATACGTTGGATCCACAGGGACTTCAATATACCGGTCCGACCGCGGCCGACAGTATACAGGGAAGCACAAATCCACAACAGTATGCTCGAATCTGGTCGACTCGTTCAAACCAGTTGTTCGAGACTCAGGGAGGCCCTTACATCCTCGCGAGCAAGACAGGCGGGCTTGATTTTACGAATCAGAATGATTTGAGTAAGGGTATTGAACGGGCATTGCGAGATCAAAGTTATTATCTCGTCGGATACGAACCCGATTCTGAAACGTTCGATCCGGCGAAGATCAAGTTTAATCGCTTTGAGGTCCGCGTTAGCCGTCCGGGTGCGAATGTTCGCTACCGTAGCGGATTTCTCGGTGTCGCCGATAGAGATGTTCCGGCTGTGGTCGTGGCTCCTAAACTTACGGTCCAGGAACAGTTGAATGATGCACTTCGTTCGCCATTCGCCAAAAGCGATATCACGCTTAATCTAAATCCGCTT
Source organism: Pyrinomonadales bacterium (assembly GCA_038256005.1). Lineage (GTDB taxonomy): Bacteria > Acidobacteriota > Blastocatellia > Pyrinomonadales > Pyrinomonadaceae > OLB17. The sequence continues at coordinate 5,524 of JBBSKW010000103.1, read as the reverse complement.
TACGGATTTCATCCACGCACAGGAAACTATGTCCGGTCGCTACTGCATGTTGATGTGAAAGATCTTCAGTTTACGGATATGCCCGACGGACGTAAAAAGGCTGAAATAGCAGTTCTCGCCGGAAGCTATGGAATGGACGGAGTGGTAATTGATCAGGTAGGAAAGGGCTACACAATTGCTATCCCTGCGAACAGGTTCGAACGGCTTAGGACCACCGGATTCGTTTACGAATTCACGTTTCCGGTGAAAAAGCCGGGCTCGTTCCAGTATCGGGTCGTATTGCGCGACCAACAGGCCGGAACAATTGGTTCGGCAAGCCAATTCGTACAAATACCGAGCTTTAAGAAAGACCGTCCGTTCATTTCGGGCGTCGTCCTTCAAGGCTATACCGCCGACGAATGGATGAAGATCTCCGACACGAACACGCCTATGAACCGGCTTGAATCGGATGTAAAAACCGACACATCTCGGCGGCAATTTAAGGTCGGAAGTGTGGTTCAGTATGGTTTTGAGATCTACAACGCCCGGCCGGGCTCGGCGAAAAAGCCTGACATTACTACGCGGATCCGCGTCTTCCGTGATGGGCAACTTTTGTTAGATGGCAACCCGATACCGCTTGATCAGTCCGGCACGACCGCTGATATCGCTCGGCTCAGCGCAGGCGGAGCGATCCGTCTGACCGAGAGCATGCTGCCCGGCGAATACGTTCTGCAGATCATCGTTATCGACAATCAAGCCAAGCCTAAGAACCGCATTGCAACCCAATATGTGCAGTTTGATGTTGTGGAGTAGTTTTGATGGATCGGAAGAAACGAACTTTGTTTGGCGGGCAGCTGGCTGCCGTCATACCGACGCTATTTCTAGCGACGTTCGCCTATGGGCAGCAGGCAAAGCCAACGCCTAGTCCCACGCCCGGCGGCAACGAGGTGGTAAAGATCTCGACCAGTCTGATCCAGATCGACGTGAGCGTCACCGATTCCAAAGGAAATCCGATCACCGATCTGCGGCGAGACGAGATCGAGATCTTCGAAAACGGAAAGCCGCAAGACATCACGAATTTCTCGTTTATTTCTGCCGGAACGACGTCAACAACTGGGACAAAGAATTCAGCCGACCGACCTAAAGTCGAAACGCCGATTGCCGTCACGCCGGAAAGTATCCGCCGAACCATTGCGCTGGTCGTTGACGACCTAACGCTTTCGTTTGAAAGTGCCCAATCCACCCGGCGTGCGTTGCGGAAGTTTGTCGATGATCAGATGCAAGAAGGGGATCTTGTCGCGGTCATTCGAACTGCGGGCGGCATGGGTGCGCTCCAGCAGCTCACGACAAAAAAGGAAATGCTTTACGCGGCGATCGAGCAAGTGAAATGGAACGCTCGCGGACGCGGCGGGCTTTCGGCATTTGCCAACAAAGAACCGACGATGAAGGAGCTGGCAAAAGCTCTTGGTGATGCCGAAGTGGATGAACAAGATCTTGACGTAGAGAAGAACTTTCTTAATTCGGTAAATGACTTTCGCGAGGGCGAATATGCGTCTGAGTCGCTCGCAGCGTTGCAGTTTATTATCAGCGGAATGGCGGAACTTTCGGGCCGTAAATCGGTGATCCTGTTTTCAGATGGTTTCTCCATCTTTCAACGTGATGAACATGGATTTACACAAAGCGGCCGGGTCGAACAATACCTTCGGAAATTGGTCGATGCCGCTAACCGAACGTCTGTTGTCTTTTACGCAGTAGATTCGCGTGGACAACAGTTTGATGGGATGACCGCAGCCGACAAGATAATCTCGCCTTCCGTGAGGTCATTTACCGAGGCGCGCGAAGAGCGCAAGAAAGAATTCTTTGATACGCAGGGCGGCCTCCAATTTCTGGCGGACGAGACGGGCGGCTTTGCGATATTGAACACCAACGATCTTGCCGGCGGCATCCGAAAGGTCTTGAACGATCAAAGCTATTATCTTGTGGCTTACTCGCCGGATTCCGAAACGTTCGTTGCTGACGCCGCCCGATACAACAAGTTCGAAGTTAGCGTTAAGCGTGAAGGTGCGAAGGTTCGATATCGAAGCGGATTTTTCAACACGCCCACCGAGCAGATCGCGAAGACGCCGCTGCGGGCGAATCCGAGACAGCAATTGGAAAGTGCCCTATCCTCGCCCTTTGCTCTCAACGACATCGCTTTGACCCTGAATCCCCTAGTTGGCTACGATCGCGCGCAAGGAAATTACGTTCGCTCGCTCCTTCATGTAAAAGCGAAAGACCTGACCTTTGTTGATGAATCTAATGGTTCTAAGAAACTTTCCTTCGCGATCCAGGCGGCAAGTTTTGGCGACAACGGCGTCAAGGTTAATGAACTCGGCAAGAGCTTTTCGATCAGCGTCTCGGCCGCCGACTATCAGCAAATGCTTCAGACGGGATTTGTTTATTACTTCACATTCCCGATCAAAAAGCCTGGTTCGTATCAATTTCGCGTTGCCATACGCGATTCCTCGGCTGGTAAGATCGGTACAGCCAGCCAGTTCATAAAGATCCCCGAATTAAAGACTGCGGGGCCTGTCCTTTCTAGCATCGTGCTTGAAGAATTTACGTCGGATGAATGGACGAAAGTGAGCACCGTGGCAACATCCGGCCAGGTAAAGACCGACCCGATGTCCGACACGGCAATCAGACGATATAGGAAGGGAAGCGTTCTTCGCTACGGCTATGAGATCTACAACGCAAACATAGGCTCTGGGAAACAACCAAACATTACTACCCGCTTACGCGTTTTCCGAGAGGGAAAGTTGATCCTAAATGGCGATCCGCAGCCGGTCGATCCGACGCTATTCGCAAAAACCAGTCAGGCGGCGGCGGGCGGAGCGATCCGTTTGATCGAGACGATGGAGCCCGGCCACTACGTTCTACAGGTCGTGATCGTCGATAACAATGCCAAAGAAAAGAATCGAGTTGCGACACAATTCGTTCAGTTTGAAGTCATCGCGAATTAGGTTGAAGCACTCGTTCTGATTGCAAATATGGCCAACTCTGACTAACCTAGGTGTTTTGCCGATATCATGCAAATCAGAACAATAGAACTTACCGAGATCGTCCTTCCGCTTGTCCATTTTTTTGAGACCAGCTTTGGCCGGACGTACGAACGCCGGATCATCTTGGTGCGCGTTGAAGACGCGGATGGTGCAGAAGGCTGGGGCGAGATAACGTGTGGCGAATCGCCGGGTTATTCGGACGAGTGGACCGATTCTGCCTGGGTCACGGCAGAGAAGATCCTCGCTCCGATGGTCGTCGGTCGTGAGGTAGAGTCGGCGGCGGACGTTTGGGACCTGATGAAATGGGCACGCGGTCATCGAATGGCAAAGTCGGGGATCGAGACGGCGTGTTGGGACTTCGAGGCAAAAAAGCTCGGCGTCCCGCTTTGGCGTCACCTCGGCGGCGTGAATCAGACGATCGAATGCGGCGTTTCTATCGGTATTCAGGATTCGATCGAACAGCTTTTGGAAAAGATCCGTGTTGAGGTCGAGGCGGGATATAAACGTATCAAAATCAAGATCTCACCATCGTGGGATTACGATGTGATCAAGGCTGTCAGAGCCGAGTTCGGCGATATTTTGCTCATGGGCGACGCCAACTCGGCATACACGCTCGCCGACATCGACAAGCTGAAAAGTCTCGACGAATTCAACCTGATGATGCTCGAACAACCGCTGCCGTACGACGACATCGTCGACCATGCCAAGCTGCAACGCGAGATCAAGACTCCGATCTGCCTTGACGAACCAATAAAATCGCCCGAAGACGCACGCAAAGCCATCGAGCTAAAGTCCGGCAAGATCATCAACCTAAAAAATGGTCGCGTCGGCGGGCACACCCAATCAAAACTCGTCGAAAAAATCTGCCGCGACGCTGGAATGCCCGTCTGGTGCGGCGGCATGCTCGAATCCGGCATCGGCCGCGCCCACAACATCGCCATCTCAACCCTCGTCGGCTACACCATGCCCGGCGACGTCTCGGCATCAAAGCGTTATTGGCACGAAGACATCATCGAACCCGCGGTTGAAGTATCACCCCAAGGAACGATCACCGCATCGGAAGGGCCGGGAATTGGGTTTGAAATTAGATTGGATAGAATTGAGAAAACGAAGTTAAGATCACTAATTCTGAGTTAGTGATTCTGCTTTATCACCGTTCCATCGGGTGCGACGAGAGCGTAATTGCCGTCAAAGACAATAAAACCGGAAAATCGGTTTGTAGATTCTTGAAATTTCCAAGTTTTTACGTTCGCTAGAATTGAAGCCCTCAAAAGAGGATGGCCTGAAACCGGGCGAGCACATTCGACCGCTCCGTCGATCCCAATAACGATCTCAATCACAACCTTACCAACCGCTCTCACCGCACGCGCCGCCGGTGGGTAGTCCGGGCGAGTCTGGTCGATAACTTGTTTAAGCAGAGCGACGGAGCTGATTTTTTCAACGCCATTACGGTCGAAACACTCGTCGGCATCAGGAGTCTTCGAATTGGCGAGATATGCTCCTTCTTCGGAAATTGCCTGAATCAAGAATTGAAGCGACGGGAGCCTATCCCGTTTTTCGTCCAGAATGTTTCCCGTACTCAGGTCAGCTCGCACTTCGAAGAATTTGGCGTTCTTTTCATACGCAGCTATCCCTTCAGTGACCATCAAAACAAGTTGACGCTTTTCTTTGTCAATCCAATGCGTGCCGCCCCAGTGAATTGAACTCGTTGAAGCTGGCAATTCCTGGATATCGCTTTCTGTAAGGAAATCAGACAACCCGAATTTTCGGATAAGTCGTCCATTAGTGGTGCCGTATATAGCTACCACATCATTGCCGTATCCAACGCCATGCCAATTGTCAAAGGTGACGATATAATCACCTTGATCAGAAATTAAAACGGAGACGGGGGAAACTTCATTTACGAGATTTATCTCCCATCTCTTTCTCAGAATTCCGTTATCATCTCTAATTGAAAAGATTCCTCGACACACATTCTTGTTTATCTTTGAATCTGCACCCGCGTTTTCTTTTCCGCCAACCTTATCCTGAAAATAGTCGAGCTGGGTTGTCAGTTTTTTGGGTATGATTTTCAAGCAATACTTGTTGTTCTTCGAACAAACAGTGCGCTTTTCCGGAAGATTCCATCTATCCGCGAACACTGCTGGAACGTGAAAAGTCGAGAAACATACAACAGTCAGCAAAAAAATCAGGATTTTTATAACATTGCTCACGATGCTTTATTGGATTGCTGAATGCTAGAAATAGTTGCTCAATCCGTTGCCGTGGCGTTGCCCGCCGTTTGTGTCGTAAGGTTTGCAACTCGCTTGGCAAACTTTGCCATAAATGCTATTTTCGAAATATGAGTACGATGAATATCTCACTGCCCGAAACGCTAAAATCATTCGTAGATTCTCAGGTTTCTGATGGTGATTACGGTAGCAGCAGCGAGTATGTGAGGGAATTGCTAAGGAAGGAAAAGGATCGCGTACGCCTGCGGGAATTGCTGCTTGAAGGAGCTGCTT
>JBBSKW010000102.1:0-12403 GCA_038256005.1 Pyrinomonadales bacterium | reverse complement strand
CCGTCTTTGGCGACCACGCGGTGACACGGGATGACGACGGCGATGCGGTTGGTGGCACATGCTCGGGCGACGGCTCGGACCTTGTTCTTGTCGCCAAGCTGTTCGGCGATCTGCGTGTAAGAGACCGTCTCGCCATATGGGATCTTTCGCAGAAGCTCCCAAACTTTCATCTGAAACGCCGTCGCCTGAATGTCGAGCGGCAGATCGAGTCGCTTCTTTTTACCCGCAAGATGTTTCAAGATCTCGTCAATGAAATCTTTCAGGACATTTGCGTCCTTTACTATCTCGGCGTTCGGAAATTCATTGTTGAGATTTTCTTCGAGCGAAATATCATCATCCGCAAACGTAACATTGCAAAGCCCTTTGATAGTCCGTGCGACCAAGATGCGGCCGAGTTCGCAGTCGGTGATCGTGTAATTTATCGTCATCCCTTTTCCGCCTTTCTTATACGCCGTCGGGGTCATCCCAAGCTTTTCGCCCGCTTTCTCATACAAACGGCTGCTCGAGCCAAACCCCGCATCATACATCGCCGTCGTTACATCGCTGCCGCGTTTTAGTGCGTGTTTGAATCGTTCCATTCGCTTCGCCTCAGCATATTTCTTCGGGCTGACCCCGAACACTTCCTTGAAACTCTTTTGCAGATGGAACGGGCTCAATTTCAGTTCCGTCGAAAGGTTTTTCAGATCGATCGCGTCATCTTTTTCCAGCAGTTCACACGCTTTTAGAAGCTTCACGATCTGCCGATCCAGGGCTATTTCCGCTTTCGGTTTACATCTAAGACAAGCCCGCAAGCCGAACTCTTCCGCAGCTTTGACGTTGTGAAAAAACGCAACATTCTCACGCTTCGGCGTCCGTGAACGACACGACGGCCGGCAATAGATTCCCGTCGTCTTTACACCAAGAAAGAAAACGCCGTCAAAACGTGCATCGTTCGCCGTTACTGCGTTCCAATATGCTTCCGTTTGCATCCTTTGGAGTTTATCCGCACCCGAAACTGAAATCTATCCGAAAATTGCGGTAGAATTTTGGTATGGGAGCGATCGTGCTATTTGATGGCGTGTGTAACTTTTGCAACGCGTCGGTTAATTTCGTTATCGAACGAGACAAAGCCGGTTATTTTAAGTTCGCTCCGCTGCAGTCCGAGGTCGGCGAAGAGCTGATCGCGAAACACGGTATTGATAAGGCATCGACGGATTCCGTGATCGTGGTCGAAGGCGAAACGGTCTACACGTATTCCTCGGCCGCACTGCGAATCGCACGAAAGCTTGATGGGATTTGGAAACTCGCTTACGCATTTGTAATAGTTCCCAAGGCTCTTCGCGACCTGGCTTACAAGCTGTTCGCAAAGAATCGATACAGACTCTTCGGCAAACAAGATGCGTGTATGATGCCCAAGCCGGAAATACGAGCAAGGTTTTTAGGTTAATTTATGAAAGCAACATGGAATGGCGAAACGATCGCCGAAAGCAATGACACGGTCGTGGTAGAAGGTAATCATTACTTCCCTGCCGACTCGATCAAGTCCGATTATTTTCAACCAAGCGAAAAGCACACCGTCTGCGGGTGGAAAGGCACCGCCAGCTATTACGACATCGTTGTAAACGGCGAAACTAACGCCGACGCCGCTTGGTATTATCCCGAAACGAAACCTGACGCGGATAATATCAAAAACTATGTCGCATTCTGGAAAGGTGTAACAGTTGGTTAGTAAGCTTAACCACAGATGAGTTTTTCGCTCGAGACATTGGAATACGCAAAGCTCCTTGAGCTTGTTAGCCGCAATGCCCAAACACCGATGGGCGTGGAGCGGTTCGCTGATCTGCGTCCGATGGTCAACCGTCACGAACTCGACCGCGAGCTGCGAGCTGTTTCGGAAACCATCTCACTCAACGAAGAAAAGCAGGTGACATGGTCGTTCAGCGGATTGGAAGATCCGACGGATGCTGTGGCGATCCTTCGCATTCGCAATGCCGCACTCGAGCCCAATCGCATGCTTGAGATCGCTACGATGTGTAACCAGGCGATCTACGCACGTTCGTCGATCCAGCCCGAAAAAGAAACGACACCAACGCTTTGGTCGATCGTTGAATCTATCCCGCCAACGCTGCTTGCTGCTGTGAATAACATTACGCGAAAGCTTCTTCCCGGCGGCGAGATCGACGATTCCGCTTCACCCGAACTCGCAAAGATCCGCCGAGACCTGAACGCACAGCGTGCACGTCTGACCAAGTCGCTCGAGGCCGTGATGCGGTCGGCAGGCGATGCGATCCAAGATCAATTGGTCACGCTTCGTAACGACCGCTACGTTATCCCGATCAAGTCTGATTTTCGCGGAAAGGTCGGCGGTGTTGCTCACGGCTTTTCGTCCAGCGGGCAAACGATCTTCGTTGAACCGCTCGAAGCGATCGAGGCGAACAACGAGTTGCAAAACTTGAAAGGCAAAGAAGAACGCGAGATCGCACGCATTCTCTTCGAACTAACCGAATCGCTCCGCGAGCAGCTTCCGGCGATCGAAGCCGCAGCCGATGCCGTCGCCGAGCTCGACTTCATCAAGGCAAAGGTAGAATTCGCCCGCAAGTTCAAAGCGGTCGTGCCGGATATTTCAGACAACGGTAAACTTAACCTTGTCGATGCACGTCACCCTTTGCTCCAAGCCAATTTAGAACAGCCGACAGCTAAGGCAGAACCACGCCCGCTAGGGAGTGTGCCTTCACCGTTTCGCGAAATTGTCCCGTCGAGTTTCACTCTCGATCCGGACCGTTCAGTGATGATCATTTCAGGTGCAAATGCCGGTGGTAAGACGGTCGTTTTGAAGACTGCCGGATTATTGAGCTTGATGGCGATATCGGGGCTTCCGGTTCCGGCCACGCAAGCGAAGGTTCCGTTCTATAAGTCCGTTCTCGCTGACATTGGCGATCATCAATCGCTGTCGGCGAACCTTTCGACGTTCTCTTCGCATATGTCGAACATCGCCGGGATGATGAAGGAATGCACGCCGCCTTCGCTCGTTCTGCTGGATGAAGCTGGCACGGGAACCGACCCGGAAGAAGGCTCAGCACTTGGCGTTGCCATCGTAGATCACTTTCGCCAAAGAGGTGCACAGGTCATAGCGTCGACGCACTATCGAGGCCTAAAGATCTACGCCGCGAACGACCCGAGCGTGATAAATGCATCGGTCGAGTTTGACGAGAAAACGCTTCAACCGACATATAAACTTCTGCTTGGGCTTGCCGGTGCTTCTTCGGGAATTCAGATCGCGAGCCGGTTCGGAATCTTGCCCGAAGTGATCGAACACGCACGCCAGAACCTCGACATTTCCGCACAGGAAGCCGAAAACTATCTGCTCAAGCTGCAGTCCGAGACCAAGCTCGCCGAAGACCTTCGCATCGCACTCGAAGAAGAACGCGAGGCGACCGCCTTGAAGTATGCAAGCCTTGAGGTCGAGGCGATCAAAAAGGAAAAGGCACGCAAGAAAGAGTTCGAACACACGCTCGCCGAAACCGTCGAATCGTTCGAACGCCAGTCGAAAGCCTTTCTCGATTCGATAGAAGACAAGGCCTTGAAGAACAAGCTCGAAAAAGAACGCTCCGCCCGTAAGGCCGAACTAAACCGAGCTGTTCTTTCAAAGGTCGCGGCAACAAAGGCAGCACCGCCTGCGTTAGTAGGTGGCAACACCTCCCATTCTGAATCTCCTGCGACAAACGGTGAGTCCCGACTACCCTTTCTCGCGGGAGGTTCTGCCATTTCAGTTGGCTCAAGCGTGCTCACATCATTCGGCAACGTGGGCACGGTCGAGAAGCTCGACAAAGACAGTGCCGAAGTTCTCGTTGGCGGCATGCGGCTCCGCGAAAAGATCGCTAACTTACAGGTAGTCGAAGCGTCTGTCAGTAGCCCGCACGTGAGTAAGGGCAACTCAGCCCTCTCAAAGCCCATCGATTCACCCGACATCTCCGCCGAGCTCAACCTTATCGGCCAGACGACCGCCGAGGCCGAATACGAACTCGACCGCTTCATCGACGAAGCTTATCTCGCCTCGCTGCCCCACGTTCGCATCATCCACGGCTTCGGCACGGGTGCCTTGAAAAACTACGTCCACCACTTCCTAAAGAACCACGAACTCATCGAACGCTTCGCCTTTGCTCCATCATCCGAAGGCGGAAATGGTGCTACTATCGCCGAACTCAAACTCTAATCAAACAGTTGTAGGTGTTTACAGGTGTTTAGATATTTACGGTGTTTATGCTTAAACAGGTCTAAACACCCTTTCCTGTTTGTTTAGAGTTTAACCTGCCAACTTTTTTCTTGTTTCACAAATAAAACACTTGACAATGAATAATACACGTGTATTATTAAATACTACGGACGTAGTGGTACTTCAGATGTCCGTTCCTTAGAAACCTATGATCTAGTTATCAGGAGACAAACAATATGAACTTAGGGGAGATACTCCCACGCCTTTCCGGAGTGAGGAAAGGAGGGCAGGGCTATGCCGCGAAATGCCCGGCACATGATGACAAGAAGCAGAGTCTCGGACTCGCAGAAGCGAACGGACGTGTTCTCGTTAAATGCTATGCAGGATGCGATACAACGTCTGTCATCAATGCGTTAAATATCCGCTGGAAAGACCTTTTCGATCGAGGGATTACAGAACCCTCGTTCTCAAGTCTGGGTGCCAGTTGGCAACGGGCTCCTACCAAAAACAACACTATGCACTTCGAAAACAGTCCAAAAATACACACCGTTTACAACTACGTTGACGAAGACGGTGTACTTCTCTACGAAAACGTTCGTTATCATCCAAAAGACTTTCGCCAAAGGCATTTCGATATAACGGGAAACCCTGTTTGGAACCTCGAAGGCATACGCCGTGTTCCCTACAGATTGCCTCAATTGATCAAAGCCAAGGACCAAGGAACCGACGTATTTCTATGCGAAGGCGAAAAGGACGCTGATGCCTTGGCAGAGCTTGGCTTTGTTACCACAAGCTTCAAGAATTGGACCGACGATCACAACCAATACATTTGCGGTTCACACGTAATTATCGTGCAAGACCACGATATTCCGGGCCTTACGATGGCAAATGAGGCTGCGAACCGTGTCATCGGTTCGGCTGCTTCGGTCAAGATCCTCGATGTATTTGCAGGACGCGAGATACCGGAAAAACACGGCCTTGATATCTCGGACTACATTCGAATGTTGGTTCAGGAAGAAGGCGAAGATGCTGATTCTATCAAGGAACGCATCTGCCTGATGATCTCTCAGACCGATATCTGGCGTGATACGACAACTAAGAAGTCCGACAACTATTTCGTACTTCGTTCGGGCAACGAATGGATCTCGCATTCGCGAAAAGAGGCGATACCAAAGCGTCTTTTCGGTGAATTTTGGTATGAGAGCGAGCTATGCATTTTGTTCGCTGATACCAACGTCGGAAAATCAATTCTCGCAGTCCAAATGGCCGATGCCATCTCAAAAGGCGAGAGCGAGCTGTCGAAACGATTGGTCACCGATTCAGACCCTCAAAAGGTCGTTTACTTTGACTTTGAACTCACGGCAAAGCAGTTCGAATCGAGACTTTCAGAGCGTCTTGAAGGCTCGGACGAATACGTGAACCACTATCAGTTTCACCCGAACTTCTATCGTGCTGAGGTCAATCCCGAATCGAGCGATATCGGCGGATATACAAAGTTCGAGGACTTCTTGAACCATGCTCTTGAAACAACGGTCGTTTCATCGGGTGCGAAGGTTTTGATGATCGACAATCTGACCTATCTTCGTGACGAGACCGAGAACGCGAAGAACGCTTTGCCGCTGATGAAGTTCCTCAAATCGCTCAAATCGAAGCACGGTTTGTCGATCTTGGCACTTGCACACACACCAAAACGCGATTCGACCAAATCTCTCGGCCGTAACGATCTGCAAGGTTCAAAGATGCTCATCAACTTCTGCGATTCGTCGTTCGCTATCGGCGAAAGTGCCAAGAATATTGGTACGCGGTACCTAAAACAGATCAAGGCACGCAACACCGAGATCATCTATCACGCTGAGAACGTGCTGATGGCGACTATCTCAAAGTCCGGTAATTTCCTGCGTTTCGATTTTCACGGAACCGGAGCCGAACACGAACACCTTAAATTGTTTACCGATAAGCAGCGAAGTGAACTTATCGATCAGGTAAAACAGTTAACCCCTACCGGAATGACCCAATCACAGATCGGCGAACAATTGGGCATATCACAAATGTCCGTAAGCCGATACCAAAAAGCGATCTCTAAACAAACAGGAAAGGGTGTTTGAAGCTGTTTAGAGCTTGATGCCCTAAACAGGTCTAAACACCTGTTGCTGTTTGATTAAAGCCACTAAACCCACGAGGGAAAAACAATGAGAACTATAATGAAGACACAAACGACCATTACCACGCTACGAACCAAGACCACGCGACAGCAAGAGGCAGCCATTGTCCGTGTAGGAAGATTGGCAAACGCGATAGCCTTCGCCAAGTTCGCCTATCAAGGCAACTACGATCATCTGGACGAATGCACACGCCGGAGACAGGTCTATCAGGCGATGTATCTGCTCGGCGGTTATCTGTTCGAGGCGATGAGGCTGGTGGATGAGCTTACAAAACGCTACGGCAATAACCCTTACTTTGCGGAACTGCTCGTATTCGGTGCCGCAACCGCCAAGTACCGCGAAATATTCACCGAGTTCATCTTTTCGCCCGGTTTCCATCTGGAATCGACGGCGAAGGCGACCGAGGACGCTCTCGAACGGCAGGAGCTCGCCCTTAATTCGGTATTGGCTTGCTGCACGCTTGAGCCGGACGATACCTACTTTCATTCGGTCTTTGCGTTTGATACGCAGCGGCTGGTCGAGGCTCTGGAAAAGAACTACTCGTACGAACAGCTGTACGAATTCACGATCATCGAAATGCCTCAGATCGCCGAACGCTTTCTGGCCGGTGCATCACAATTCATCGAAGGCACTGCAGCCGATCTGCTAATAACTCGAAACAGGAGCCGGCGTCGATGATCCGCTTAGCTGAGCTTTCAGACATTGAGGTTGACGGGATAGACCTTCGGGACTATCCCGACCTCGTCGATGCGTTCATCGTAAGTGCGGTTTGGAAAGCCACCGGAATAGATCTTACCGATGACGAACTAGAGAACATCGACCCCGATGATGCGTATCAACTGATCGCGGAAAGAGCCATGGGAGCTTAAAACACGGCTCTGTACACTAAACATCTAAACAGCTTCTAACACCCTTTCCTGTTTGTTTAGAGCTGAATGCTATAATTCTTGCCTTGCTTTACGACCAATATTTCATTGATGACCTGAAAGACCGTGCCGATCTTGTGCGGTTGATAGAGCCGTATGCACCGCTCAAGAAAAAGGGTGCGAACTGGATGGGCTGTTGTCCGTTTCATCAGGAAAAGACGCCTTCTTTTTCGGTCAGCCCGTCTAAAGGTTTTTACAAATGCTTCGGCTGCGGTAAGGGTGGAAATGCCTATACATTCGTGATGGAAATGGAAGGTTTGAACTTTCCCGAGGCGATCCAACGTATCGCCGAAATGACCGGAACACCGCTCCCCGAACCGATCGACGACGGCCAATATCAGCAGAACAAAAAGAAGAAAGAAGAGAAGAAACACCTTTTCGAACAGGTCATTGAGCTAAATAAACTTGCTCTCGCGTTCTGGGAAGAGCAGCTTTATTCGGACGATAAAAAGGCGGTCGCCGCACGCGATTATCTGGAAGGCAGGGGCATCTCGAAGGCTGTTATCGAGCAGTGCCGCCTCGGTTTTTCGCCCGATTCATGGCAGGCTCTTCACGATCATCTACTAGCCAGCGGAGTCGATGAGAAGCTTATCGAACAAAGTGGACTTGTTTCCGTAAATGAAGAGAAGGAAAGGGTTTTCGACCGTTTTCGTGGGCGTATAATGTTCCCGGTGCTTGACGTGAATGGCGACCCCGTAGCGTTCGGTGCCCGTGCGATGGGCGACGATCAGCCGAAGTATCTGAACTCGCCGGAAACGCCCGCGTACGTCAAAGGCAAGCATCTCTACGGCCTGTTTCAATCGAAAGAAGCGATCCGCCAGAAGAAATTCGCGATCTTAGTAGAAGGCTATCTCGACCTGATCGCTCTGTACCAATTTGGCGTAACGAATGTCGCCGCGAGTCTCGGCACGGCATTCACGCCCGATCAATCAAAGCTGCTTTCACGATTCACAAAGAAGGTCGTTATCAACTACGACGGCGATTCGGCGGGCGTAAAAGCGGCCCGGCGTGCGATAGAAGAACTCTTACCGCAGGATTTCGATATCAAGGTACTAGTTCTGCCCGATGGCCAAGACCCGGACGATTTTATTCGTGCGAACGGTTCTGATGGTTACAACGAAGCTCGTGGCAAGGCACTTCCCTTTCTGCAATTCGTCTTAAACTCATCGATGACCGACCGCTCGATGAACAACCCTCGTCAGAAATCGGATGCGATCGAGAACGTGCTGCCGGTGCTTGCAGCGATCAGGAATCCGGTTCAAAAACGTCAAAGCTTTGATGACGCGATGGCGTTCTATCGGGTTGATGATTCAACGATCAAACGCGAACTTTGGCGGACCGTAAAGAGCGATCAGCGTACGGAACCCGAACAACTGAAGCGTCAGGTAAAGCGTGTTACGCAGGCCAAGATCACCGTTGCCGAAGAGCATCTATTAGAACTGCTAGTTTATGACGGAGAACTACAGGACAAGGTTTTGCCGATACTTGAGGAAACGGACTTCGAGAACCTAGCCTCCGCACAGCTATTTCGGGCTCTGTTCGACAATCACGATAAAGGGCTCGAATTCTCGCTCGATAATGTTCGTTCGCATATCGAAGATGACGAATTCCTTCAGGATTTTGTGCCTTTGCTGATGATGACCGAACCAAAACGCGTCTCAGGCGAGGTGATCGACGAGGTCTTCCATCAGGCCGAAAACTGTATCTTTTCACTGCGTTCGATGGCCATTTCGAACCGCATATTCGAGATCTCACAAGAACTGATCGCTGCGGAACAGAGCGGCAATTCCGAATCGATGCAGCAGCTCGTTACCGAACAGCTAGATCTAGCCCGAATGAAGCAAGACCTGCTTAGTAAAATTCGCGACATCTGATATACTTTACGTTTTAAACGGTTGCGGTTGCGGCGAAACTTTTGCTTCCCAAAAAGCGTTTATTATTGTGGTCACAGGTGACGGGTTGTCGAAGCCGTCGATCAGAATTGTTTATATATTATGCCCGATTACGACGAAAAAGAAGACCTGATGGACCGGCTTCTGGCCCTTGGGAAACGAAAGAAATTCTTAAGCCTTGATGAGCTACATCGCGAGATCCCGGAGAACATGATGTCGCCGGACGATCTCGAAGATGTTCTGGAGCGGCTTGAAGGTGCAAATATTTCCGTTGCTGAAACGGATGCTCAATTGCTGGAGCGTGCATCGAACATTGTTCTCGATGAAGATGCGGAAGAAGAGGTTGATGAAGAAGATCTGGATCTGGACCTTTCAGCCGGTGTGCTGGATAAATCCAACGATCCGGTCCGGCTGTACCTACGCGAGATGGGCGTTGTGCCGCTCCTTACCCGTGAGGGCGAAGTAACGATCGCAAAGCGTATCGAACGCGGACAAATGAAGACCCGAAAGGCGATAACTCGTTCGCCTATCGCCGTCGAGCGATTGATAAAGATCGGAGACGACCTTGCCATCGGTAAAGCAAGCATTCGGGAGACCGTCGCGTTTCAAGAACAGGCCGAGATCTCGCTTGAAGAAGATAAGGCTGAAGAATATCTTCGCTGGACGCTCGAAGGCATCGGCAACATCAAGCAGAATTTTGCGGCTGCCCTAAAGCTGTGGACCGCAACGTGTAAAGAGATCGAATCGACCACTGGAAAAGGTGCTGCGAAAAAGCCTGGAAAGAAATTACTTCGCTTGAGGCGTCAATCAGCCCGAGCACGCATCGAGATCGCTCACGAGATCAAGAATCTGAACCTTACCGAACATTCGTCACAGGTCCTGATTGCTTCGATCCGAAGGTTCGTTGAAGAGATCCGTAAGCAAGAACGTTCTATCAAAACCCTTGAAAACAAGGCTGGAAAGAAGCCGCCGCTTGCTGAGAAACGTGAGCTGAACGCTAAGATCCGTGCAGCGAACGCAGTCATAGAAGAGATCGAGTCAAAGTATTTTCTTACAGCGACCGAGATCAAACGCTGCTACCAAACGATCAGTGTTGGTGAGTATGAAACCAACCAGGCGAAGCGAGAACTCGTCGAGGCCAACCTTCGGCTCGTTGTTTCGATCGCCAAGAAGTACACGAATCGCGGACTGCAGTTCCTCGACCTGATTCAGGAAGGAAACATCGGATTGATGAAGGCCGTCGATAAATTCGAGTGGCGTCGCGGCTATAAATTCTCGACCTACGCGACGTGGTGGATTCGACAGGCGATCACCCGTGCTATCGCTGATCAGGCTAGAACCATCCGTATTCCGGTTCACATGATCGAGACCATTAACAAGCTGATCCGAACGTCGCGATTGCTTGTGCAAGAACTCGGACGCGAACCGTCGAGCGAAGAGATCGCGAAGCGAATGGACATTCCTGTTTCAAAGGTCCGAAAGGTTCTCAAGATCGCACAGGAACCGATCTCGCTCGAAACCCCGATCGGAGAAGAGGAAGATTCGCATCTCGGTGATTTTATCGAAGATCGTTCGATATTGAATCCGGCGGAATCGGTAACGTTTTCGAATCTTCGAGAGATCACCGACGAGGTTTTGGCGACGCTTACGCCTCGTGAGGAAAAGGTAATCAAGATGCGTTTTGGACTCGGCAATACGGGCTCGGAACACACGCTTGAAGAGGTCGGCCAGCATTTTGCGGTTACACGCGAGCGTATTCGTCAGATCGAGGCAAAGGCTCTGCGGAAGCTTCGGCATCCGTCGCGTTCGCGAAGGCTGAAGGCTTTCCTCGAAGGCAAAGCTTAATTTAACCGGCCAGGTCGTACCCAATCGGTCTGGCCTTTCGATTCTCTTGACCCAATAAAACTGAATAACGATGACTGAAAGTTCGAACCGCTCGGGCACCAGCTTTTTCCTTTATTCGCTGCTCGTTTTGATACCGTCGATCGACACGGCGTATAAATATTTTAAGCTCCCGGGAATTATCATTTACATATTTGTCGGCGTGATCGCTTTATTCGTCTCGGTTAAATGGGTCGTGCCGTTTATTCGCCGAACGATACCGGAACGCGTGTTATTGGTTTTGACGGCTTTAATGTTCGTCGGCTTGATCGGTTTTTCAGCCATCGGTTACAGCTTGGCAACTTCGGGTCGGTTTGGTGCCGGAAGTGATGCAGATGACGCTTTGATTATGGCTGCGGTTGATACCGTCGCTGGTGTTCATCCTTATACGAAGCTTACATATTTAGGAAACCAGATCTCGCCGATGCCTGGTTCGGTAATCATGGCGATCCCCTTCGCGATCACAGGTACGATCTATCTTCTAAATATTTTATGGTTAGCGATATTGTTCTTCGTTCTTAGGCGGAATGGCGGCACGGTTCTGGCATTTTCTTGTGTCGCCTTAATGCTAGCGATTAGTCCAACGGTTCTTCAGAATTTAGTTACCGGCTCAGACTACGTTGCAAATACTGTATATATTGCGGTCGCCATCTGGTTACTTATTGCAAGCGTCGCCGACAAGTCCGCACCCGAATGGCACCGCATCGCATCGGCGATCTTTCTTGGTATCGGCCTTTCCTCGCGTTCAAATTTCTTTATTCTAATGCCGTTAGTTTTTTCCGCCTTGTTCCAACTCGGAAGCCTATGGCAGGCGTTCAAATATCTGGCGATCGCCGCGATTAGCTGTGTTGCTATTACGCTTCCCTTTTACCTTTGGGATCCATCGAACTTTTCACCGATCTTGGTTCAGGCTAATAAAGTGACTTCGATCGAAACGGTGCTTCCGTTTGCCGGTGTGCTTATTCCGCTCAGCGGTTTTCTAACGGCTGGGCTTCTGGGGCTTCGTCGATATAAGCCAAACGAAGCTGCATTTTACTGGCACTGTGCGATCGCTCAATTCGTGATATTGATCTTCACGACAGTCCTCCATTCGATAAAGCTAGGCAAAGTAGATATCTTTGTAGGACAATCAGGGTACGGAATGTTCACGCTCGTTTTCGCCGCTATCGCATTTTCCTTGACATATTTCGGCGAACCTAACGATCAAAATATCAAAACAGCCACAACCAACAGTTGAAGAACTACATTAAACTTTTACGGCCGCACCAGTGGATAAAGAACTTATTCGTTTTTATCCCGGCTTTTTTTGCGGGACGTATTTTCACCGCATTAGAGACCCCAAAATTGTTT
>JBBSKW010000101.1:0-12407 GCA_038256005.1 Pyrinomonadales bacterium | reverse complement strand
TTCGGAACCTGCGGCACGGCGCGAATATGGCCATGCGAAAGTAAAAGTTTTGAGCGGTGCGACAAAGCTTTTTAACGAGCTGCCATTCGAGCTCGACGCATGGATGAGCCACGGCGACCACGTGACCGAATTGCCCGCGGGTTTTCACAAGACCGCGACGACGGGCGACGTGATCACCGCGATCGAAAATGAAGAACGATGCATATATTGCGTACAGTTTCACCCAGAGGTGTCGCACACGCCGCTTGGGAAAGAGGTGTTAAGAAATTTCCTTTTCGGCATCTGCGGCTGCACCGGCGATTGGACTCCGGCCAGCTTTATTCGGGAAGAGATCGAGCGAATTCGGACCACTGTCGGCGAGACTGACCGCGTTGTCTGCGGGCTCTCGGGCGGTGTAGATTCGACGGTCGCTGCGGTGCTCGTGCATGAAGCCATTGGGGCGCGGCAGACGTGCATTTTTGTGAATAACGGGCTGTTGCGATACCGAGAATTCGAAGACACGCTCGAGGTCTATAATCAGAATTTGCACTTGAATGTGATCGGCGTTGATGCGTCAGAGGATTTTTATTCGGTGCTCGCGGATGTCACCGACCCTGAGAAAAAGCGAAAGGCGATCGGGGCAAAGTTTATCGACGTCTTTCAGGCCGAGGCAGATAAGATCGTCGATGCGAAATGGCTGGTTCAGGGGACGCTTTATCCCGATGTGATCGAATCGGTTTCGATCCGTGGTGCGTCGGTAACGATCAAGTCTCATCACAACGTCGGCGGTCTGCCCGAGAAAATGGATCTTAAACTGATCGAGCCGCTTCGCGAATTGTTTAAGGACGAAGTGCGGCTGATCGGCAAAGACTTGGGAATTCCGGATGCGATTCTTCAACGGCATCCGTTTCCCGGCCCGGGACTTGGCGTCCGCATACTCGGCGACATCACGCCGGAAAAGGTCGAACTTTTGCAGAAAGCAGACATCATCTTTATCGAAGAGCTACACAATTTCGACATCTACGAAGACGTCTGGCAAGCCTTCGCGGTTCTTCTCCCGATACAATCGGTCGGCGTAATGGGCGATTTTCGCACCTACGAAAAGACCGTCGCCTTGCGAGCAGTTACCTCGACCGACGGCATGACCGCCGATTGGGCGCGTCTGCCGCACGATTTTCTCGCCGCAGTTTCATCACGTATCACTAGCGAGGTCCGCGGCGTAAACCGCGTCGTCTACGATGTCACATCAAAACCACCCGGAACGATCGAATGGGAATAGTTTCGCCGCGAATCGTTTGAGTACATCGCCGCACTATACCGTCTAATACGCCCCGGATTCCCGCTTACCCTCTTTCCCAACTATTGAAAGCAATCAAGTTACGTTCCTTGGCACGGCCTTTGCATCTAACCAACTTACATATCTCCCGGCATGCCTTTATAAGATGTTTGCGCGGGAATTTTGAGGAGAAAATTACAATGGGATATAAGAAATCAACAATTTTTGCGGCACTTTTTACAATGTTGCTTGGCGTTGCAGGAGTACAGGCGCAGATCTCGCGTGCGAATGAACGACAGATCGGGCCGCTTCTTCAGCGATTGGAAACACGTACGGATGCGTTTAGCACAGCGATCGAACGGCAGCTTGATAATGGCCGCATAAGGAACGGTCAGCGCGAAGAGAACGTCCGCGATTATGTCGAGGCGTTTGAAAATGCGACTGACGAGCTCCGTTCGAATTTTAACGGCCGGCGCGTTCAGAATGAGGATGTCAGCAAGGTATTGAATTACGGCTGGTACCTGAATGATTTTATGAATCGTAACCGTATGAATGCGGCGACAGTTCAGCAGTGGAACCTTGTCCGAACGGATTTGAACACGCTCGCACGGCTTTACAGCGTAAGCTGGAACTGGAACCAACGCTTACCGGTGTTTACGCGCGGTCCGGTCCAAGGCCAAGTTCAGTACATTCGCGTGGACGAACGTCAAGTCAGGCCGATTTTACAACGGCTTGAAACTCGAACTGACGCATTTAGCCGAGCGGTAGATCGTCGGCTTGATAACAGCAACGCAAACAGTACTCAGACCGAAGACAACATAATGGCTTACGTCGAGGCATTTGAAAATGCGACCGACGAACTACGTCGTGATTTTGATGGTGAAACTGTCGAGCTTGCTGACGTGACTAAGGTTATGAACTACGGTTGGTATGTCAACGATTTTATGAGTCGGACACGTATGAACCGAGCGGCGGTTCAGCAGTGGACACTCATCAGAAACGATCTGAACACGCTTTCCAGGCTCTATAACGTAAGCTGGAATTGGAACCAGAGACTTCCAGCGTTTTCGCAATATCAAGGCCAATGGGGCTCACAGCAGAACAATCAGTTAAACGGAACTTACAGGTTAAACGTTGGCGCCAGCGATAACGTTTCGAACGTGATCGCACAGACGATTCGCAACACCTCGGTTCGGGCTCAGCAGCAGGCAAACCTCGAACGCCGCATGGCTTCGCCGCAGACGATCGTGTTCCAGACCAGCGGAAATCAGGTCAGATTTGCGACCGACTACGGCGCACCTGTTGACTTGGTAGCTGATGGTCGTGCAATAACGGAAACAAACAATCGCGGACAGCAGATACGCACCACCGTTTCGATGACGGGCAACGCGCTCAGCATAATGACCGATGGTGATCGAAGCAATGACTACAGGGTTTCGTTTACCCCGGTTGGTGGCAATCGTCTGCGTGTAACTCGTCAGCTCTATCTGGAAAATCAGAACGAGATGATCACTGTAAACAGCGTTTACGACCGCACATCGGAAGTTGCATCGTGGCCGACAGTTAATCAGCCTGGCTGGAATACACCGACCAATTCGGGTAGCTTTTATATCCCGAACGGAACGCAGTTGACCGCTGTGTTGCAGAATCGAGTTGCGACAAATGTTTCACAGGCCGGCGATATGTTTACGATGGAAGTGACTTCGCCAAACCAATATCGCGGTGCTTTGATCACGGGACGCATCGCACAGGTTGAAAGCTCGGGTCGCGTTTCGGGCCGTGCAAATCTTGCGATGGAGTTTGAATCGATCCGATTCGGAAACCAGACCTATCAATTCGCCGGGATCATAGATTCCGCACGCGAAGCTGATGGCGACACGATCAATATCAACAACGAAGGCTCGGTCCGCGACGGTAACCAGACCACGCGAACCGTAACTCGTGCCGGTATCGGAGCTCTTCTTGGTGCTCTGATCGGAGCGATAGCTGATGGCGGCAGCGGTGCTGCGATCGGTGCAGGAATTGGTGCCGGTGCAGGAGCCGGAACGGTTTTGATCCAGGGACGTGACAACTTGCAGCTCGAACAGGGCAGCGAATTTATGATCACTGCATCAGCTCCGGCCAACCTAGGCGTTCGCTAAATCGATCAGGAAACTGACCATTCAAAATGGGGCAAGCCTTCGGGCTTGCCTCATTTTTTTTGCAATTAGTTTGCTCTGCGGACCTGGAAGACTTTCCCGTCCGCTCTGGTGAATGTGCCGGAGTTGTAGTTTTCGTCAGCGAAGGTGAAGACGTTAAATTTGCCGGTTTCGGGTTCTGATACGAAGTTGTGGCCCTTGGCGTCGCGGCCTTCGAATACGAAAGTTTCTACGCCGCTGCCTTTTGCCCAGCGAACCTCGAACGACATTTTAGCTGGCTTAACTGTGCAAGTCGTTTCGCCAACCTTGTAGGTTCCTTCAAATTCCCCCGCGACATTTTTTACCGGTGGTGCGTTCGTTTTTCCGTCGCCATAAGCATCGCGGAGCATGGCTAGCAGTGCACCGCCGTGCAAATACTTAATGTCAGAAATGCGCCAGGCCCCGGCCGTATCAACGAGCGAAAAGACGACCGTTTTCTTTTCGCCAAAGTTCGAGAAGGTCACATTTACCGTTGCCTTTGCTCCGTCAACCACGCCATTTCCGACGGCAAAGTTCTTGATCTCGACATCTTGTGCGTCGTAGAGCGGATCGGAACCGATCGCACCAATTCCGTCTTCGGGTGCGGTCGCGTCGCGGTAAACAAGATCGCCAAGCTGTTTCGTAAAATATTTGTCGATGCGGGCACGGTCCTTTTGAAAGAATGGACCTTTTTGCGCGTCGTGTGCCTTATATAGTTCGGCAACCAGTTTCTCCGGCGGATCGCCAATAACTTCGCCGCCGCCTACCGCGGGCTTTGCGTCGACCTGGCCCGATCCGCTCGGTGCAGCAGTATTTACCGTAGTATTCGATGAAAGCGTCGAGCAGGAAAAACTTGCGAATGCGACGAAACACAAAAGTGCAAAGGCCTTGATGGTTCTCATATTGCAATACATATTAGCGCGAGTGGTCGGCGAAATCTTTCAATTCCGCAAAGAGCCTAACAAAATCGGGGAGTTGATAATTGGCATTCAAACCGCTCGGGTTTGGTAGTAGCCAAATGCGCGTGTCGCCATTGATCTCATCTTGAAGTCCGAGCTTTGCCTTTGGCCTGTTGAACGCTGTTCGATACGCGGTCATTGCAAGAACGGCAAGGATGCGAGGCTTGTATTTCTCGACCCGCTTCACGAGCTGCTCGCCGCCGTCAATAAGTTCTTGTTTTGAAAGCTCGGAAGCAGTAGCCGTTGCACGACGGCAAAAACCGGTGATGCCGTAGCCCAGCTCAAGCAGTTCATGCTCTTCCGATGGATCGAGTTGCCGATTAGTAAAACCTGACTGATGCATCGCTTTCCAAAATCTGTTTCCGGGCCGGGCGAAATGGTAACCTGTGGCCGCCGAGTACAAGCCCGAATTGATACCACAGAATAGTATCGTTAGACCATGATCGATGAGATCGTCGTTGGTTTTCGAGCGAGCTTCAACCAGTTCGCGTTTTGTTGGTCTGTTCTCCGCCATTTGGTCAGATAAGAATATCATTCGGTTTATGTTAACGACCATCAGCATCTACGGTTAGTAGTAAGGAATCAAAAGGAATGGAAAACTGCTTTCAAATACTCTCTTTTTAGGGCAAAATGTCTTTATGACCGATGAAAATGCATTGATATCGCAAATTCACAACCTTCCGGATAGCCTAAAGGCCGAAGTGGCCCAGTTTGTCGAAAGCCTTAAGCGAAAAGCGAATGATGACGCGCAAAAGCTCCGTCGCCGACCCAAAGCCGGTAGCATGGCCGGAAAGATCGTGATATTACCTGGCTTCGACGATCCTCTCGAAGAGTTCGAGGAGTATATGTAGGGTGCGAATTTTGGTCGATACGCACGCATTCCTTTGGTACCTGCAGGACGCGAGTTTCCTTAGCGGCCTCGCCCAAGAGATCATTGAATCGCCGAGATCTGATGTTCAGTTAAGCATCGCTAGTGTTTGGGAAATCTCGATAAAATGCGCTCGAGGTAAATTGTCCATCAATGATGGATTCGGAACGATGCCTGAAATTCTAGATAGATTCGCCATAACATTGCTACCGATAGAGTTGAACCACACACTTAAATACTACGAACTTCCGTTTCATCACAAAGACCCTTTCGACCGAATGATCGCGGCTCAAGCCATTGTCGAAAATACAGATCTTGTGAGTGCAGATGGAATGTTTGATCGATATTTCGAAGGTACAGAGGTCAAACGCATTTGGTAACCGCCGAAAAAACTATCGACCTCCGAAATGTTTCTTACGTGATAGCCGGAACGCATGTCTTACGCGATCTGAATTTATCGATAAAGCCGGGTGAGTTGCTCGTTCTGCTCGGTGAATCGGGCTGCGGTAAAACGACGCCGCTGAAATTGTTCAATCGTCTGATCGAACCAACTTCGGGGCAAGTGATGGTTGATTGCCGTGCGACGACCGACTGGGACGCGATCGAGCTTCGGCGGCGTATCGGTTACGTGTTGCAGGACGGCGGGCTGTTTCCGCATCTTACAGTCGGTGAGAATGTTGGCGTTGTGTTAAAACTTATCGGCCGCGAAGGTCGTGAAACATATGATCGTGTAAGCCAAATGCTCACGCTCGTCGGGCTCGATCCGGTGAAATTTGCCGACCGGTTTCCGCATGAACTCTCAGGCGGCCAACGTCAACGCGTAGGAGTCGCACGCGCTCTCGCGGCCGATCCGGATTTACTACTGCTCGACGAACCGTTCGGCGCGCTGGACGCGATCACGCGAACAAACTTGCAAAAAGAATTCGCGCGATTGGTCCGCGACCTCGGCAAGACCGCCGTCTTTGTCACGCACGACCTTCACGAAGCAATGGTCCTCGGAACCCGCATCGCCCTGATGGAAAAAGGCAAGATCGTATTCCTGGGCACGCCTGAGGAATTTTCAAACTCGGACGCACCGCTCGCCCTCGCCTATTTGGAGACTATAAGATGACCGCCTTTTTCGAATTCATCGAAACGAACTGGCGAGAACTGCTCGCATTGACTGAGGAGCATATTGTTATCGTGCTGCTGGCGACGGGGCTCGCGGTCGCGATCGGATTACCGCTGGGAATTTTGCTGACGCGGGTTAAGAGCTTGCAGACACCGATCTTAGGGATCGCAAACGTGATGCAGACGGTGCCGAGTCTGGCATTGTTTGGGTTGCTGATCCCGTTTCCATTCGTTGGCGGCTTGGGGCAAAAGCCGGCGATCATTGCTTTGGCACTGTACGCTTTGCTGCCCGTGATCCGTAATACGGTGACCGGAATTTTGGGAATTGATCCGAAAGTGCGTGAGGCGGCCACAGCGATGGGAATGACCGAATGGCAGATATTGCGATTGATCGAACTGCCGCTCGCAATGCCGGTGATATTGACGGGAATTCGGGTTGCGGTTGTGATCTCGGTCGGTGTGGCGACGGTTGCGGCTGCGATCGGTGCCGGTGGTTTGGGTACGTATATTTTTCGCGGGCTTCGGCAGAATGACAACAACCTGTTGATCGCTGGCGCACTCGCTTCGGCGGTATTGGCATTACTTTGTGATTACGCGATTGGCCAGATCGAACGGTCTTTTACGATCGACGAGCGAAGCAAGAGGTTTAAGCGGCGACTGGTCGGGTTTGGTATCGTAGCCTTTTTAGTTGGAATTGCCGGCTTCGCTGCTATTTCAAATTTCAGATCTGAAATTTCAGATGGGCAAGCGGAAAGTGCCGGTGTGGTATTGCCGGGTTCGGGGCAGCGGATCGTTGTCGGGTCAAAGGATTTTACCGAATCTATCATTCTTGCGGAAATACTTTCGCAAATGCTTGAGAAAGATGGCTTTGCGGTCGAGCGGCAGTTCGAGCTTGGCGGCAATCTCGCACATGACGGCCTATTGGCAAAGCAGATAGATGTCTATCCCGAATACACAGGCACCGCGTACTCGGCAATATTGAAGAAAAAGCCAATAACCGATCCGCAAGCAGTTTATGATCAGACCAAAGCCGAATACGAAAGCCGTTTCGGACTTACATTGAGCGCACCTCTAGGTTTTGCTAATGATTTTGCTATACTCGTCCGCGGCGAAGTTGCCCGTTTACAGAATTTGAGCACGATCTCAGAGGTTGTTCCTATTTCCACTAGTTGGCAGGCAGGTTTTGGGCAGGATTTTATGTCGCGGGCTGATGGTTATGCCGGTTTTTCAAAGGCTTACGCTTTCAATTTCGCCAAACAGCCGCGAGAAATGGATCTTTCATTGACGTATCGTGCGCTCCAATCGGGCGAGCTCGACATTATTGCCGGAAATTCGACCGACGGTTTGATCGCCTCACTCGATCTGTTTCAACTAGCAGACGACCGGCGATATTTCCCGCCTTATCAGGCCGTATTTATCGCACGAAGCGAAAAAGCTGGCTTTCTCAAAGCCACGTTCGAGCACCTCGCGAACGCCATCTCCACCGATGACATGCGAAAGATGAATTACGCGGTTGACGGAAATAAGCGAACGCCAAAAGAAGTCGCCGCTGCTTTCCTTGAAAGTTCAAACTTAATTAAATGAAGAGAGATACTTAACTTTTCTAATCCTGAAAAAGCAATCGAAATTCCAAATTTCTTGACATATCGATAGGGGGGGGGGCAATAATATAATTTTTTAATCAAATCTCTGACCATTTGTACATTCTGAAATTTTGGAGGACTCCCGCAGTGGATGGACGTGTTTATTGTTTGATTAATCAGCTAAACGAAGATATCGCGAAAGATTGGTCGATTGACGAAATGGCGAGGGTGACAGAGCTCTCTTCGCCCCATTTTCAGCGATTGTTCAAAGACGAAACCGGATCTTCGCCTAAGGCTTGCCTAAAAGAGCTTCGTCTTGTTAAAGCCGCTGAGATCCTTGTTTCCGGCTTTACCCAGATCAATCAGATTGGGCGCCAAGTCGGGTTAGTCAATGACGGCCACTTTACGCGAGATTTCAGGCGTAGATTCGGACTAACGCCATCGGATTTCCGCAAGAAATACTGGGACGACAAGCAAGTTTAAAACGGAACCGGTCCCAAAGACGCGTTTTTGACAATTATCAATGGATTTCGACAAGAGATACTTGTTGACCTCGTAACCGACGAGAAATAGACTTTTTGTTGTATTCGATCAGTCTCCAGTGACAAACTGGCAATTCACTTTTCTCCAAACAAAATGGCCGAAATACATAAACTTCTTGAATCAGCAGCCAATGTCGCGATCATCGTAGTTGCTCTCTTGTTTGGGGCCGCTCTGACAACAAAGTATTTTGCGACTTCGCCTAATCAGGAAGTTCCGAATCGGAACGGTGTCGAGAAGAATGCAAAATTTCTTCTTTCCGACATTGATTGGTCAACCCACGAAAAGAATTTGGTCTTGGCATTCTCAACTAAATGCCGGTTCTGTATCGAAAGCGTGAACCTGTATCAGGAATTGGCTCAGAAACGAACTCAATCAGGTAATTTTAGGATGATCGTTGTGAGCCCGGAGCCGCCGAACGAGATCAAGAGTTTTTTTGACAAACATAACATTCAGATCGACAATTTTGTTCAAACCCAATTGTCGGATTTATCGATCAGCGGAACACCAACCCTTGTTTTGGTCGATAAGAACGGAATTGTGCAAAACACGTGGAGGGGCAAGTTGCCGCCAGCGGGTGAGTCTGAATTGATCGGTGCTCTTTTTTGAGAGCTTTATTGAAATGACAATTCGAGGAATGAGTATTCAAAAACTAGAAACAGGAGTAAAATTATGAAACGATTGATGGTACGATTTGCGGCATTAGCAGTAATCACTCTGACTGGTTGTTTTCTCTATCTCGATTCGCCGGCAATAGCTGCCATGGATTGCGCGACCGCTGTTTACAACAAATGGAACACTTGCGATAACTCGTATTCGAATACAGCAGGCCAATATGCGATAAGGCAGGCTTATTGTGTTCAGAACGCTCCAGCTGAATGTCCCGCCGCTGCAGAGCCTTCTTGCGCAGCCCTACCGTCTTCCGAGTACGCCAATTGTTGTCTCGCATCGAGCAGATCTGCGTGCGAAGCGACTATCTCGGCTAATTATGAGAACCGGGGCTCATCATACTTTTCTTGTATGGGATTCGAAGGAAATTTCGGTAACTGCATTGAACAAGTTGCTGACTTTTGTCTCGAGGCTCAGGGTCGGGTCTCTACTTGCAATTCCATTTATGAAGGACTTGATAATTCAGAAGCAAGGAGCACTTGCATAGCGAATAGTGGAATAAATCAATGTGTGTAAGTGTCACCTGTGAACCGAGGTTAAGGTGGAGCGGAATTGTTCCCGCTCCATTTGTAGCTTTGTGCTTTGTTCAGAGAGAGCTTTTAGAGCGACAATACTCTACCTCGCCCAACTGAAATTATGTGCATCCACGTGAAACTTTTTGTTGTCGTATCGTTTTTCGTTTGGGTAGTTATCGCCGGAAGTACGTCGACTTTTAGTCAAGATGAAACGGTGATAAAGGTCGAAACATCAGTGATTAATGTCCCGTTTGTTGTGACCAACAAAGACGGCTCGTTGCCAAAAGGACTTACCAAAGAAGATTTTGAGCTAATTGTAAATGGCAAGCCAAAGCCGATAGATTTTTTTGACGACAAAGGAGTGGTAAACATCGCAATCATAATTGACGCGAATTCCAACACATCCGAAGTATTGGGACGGATAAAGGGTGACGCCCAAGAATTCATCGATTTGCTTGGCGCTGACGAAATGGCCATGGTTATTCGGCTGGACGTTGCCGGCTATAGGGTTATGTGCGATCTTTCATCTGATCGGCGCAAGTTACGCGAGGCCATCGCGAAAATTGACTCTTCCAATCAACGATCAAGGCTGATGGATGCTGTCCTGCATCAAACAATATTTTACGAGCTAGGTGCGAAAAAAGGTAGAAAAGGGGTTGTCGTTTTCGGCGATCCTGATTCTTCCATATCATGGTTTGAGATTAAACCCGAACCCAGCTATTTCACCCCGGACTTCCTTGCTCAATCGGACTCAACCGTGTACCCGATTTTTTATCAAACGTTCACTTTACCGCGAGAAATAGTCGGCAAGACACTATCTTTTGATCAGCTTATGCAAATTTCACCAATTAAAAATTTTCATTACTATGCACGTTTGACTGGTGGCCGTGTTCACATAAGAGGGGCAGGAGATTTCAAATCTGCAATACATCGTGTAATGCACGAGATTCGTAGCCAATATGTTCTTGGTTTCTATATTCCTGAAGATGCTGAAGGCAAGGCCGGCGATGTTTCAATAAAATCATCCAATAAAGACCTCACCGTGAGGGCTAAACGAAATGTCACAGTCAGTAAAACAGAAGATAGAATCGGCTGGGTCACTAGGCTCATGGTAACCCGCAAAAGGTGAAGAATAGAAAGTCCGATTGTAAAGCAGGACAAAAAGGGCATTGGTAGCGATGCATGTCTCGCAGCAAGCAGATCTGCGTGCGAAGCGACTATCTCGGCTAATTATGACAACCGGGGATCTTCATATTTTTGCTGCAGGGGATTCGAAGGTAATTTTGGAAATTGCATAGAGGAGGTTGCCGATTTCTGCCTCGAAGCACCGGGACGGGTTGCGACCTGCAATTCATTATATGAGGGTCTTGATAATTCAGAGGCACGGAACACCTGCATCGCCAACAGTGGCATAAATCAGTGCATTTAACATGGATCTGTATTAGCCTGCCGGCGGAGTACTTGCTTGCGTTCTTCGCCGGAACTAATTTTTGACGGGAACCCGTGAATGAACTTTTGAAGGAAGGATGGCATGAATCGGTACAGGAATAGGTTTGGGTACGCTTCATTGCTGATACTCGCTGTAATCGTTTGCGGAACGCAAACATCAAAAAGCCAAGATGAGCCGGTGATCAGGGTTGAAACTTCGGTCTTAAATATCCCGATCTCAGTTCGTGACGGAAGCGGTAAATCGGTCAACGGTTTGGCGAAAGAAGACTTCGAACTCGTAATTGATAAGAAGAAGCAAACTATTGATTTCTTTGAGGACAAGGGGCTGGTTAATATAGCGATAATTATCGACGCAAATTCCAATACCAGTGAGGTCATCGGTCAGATTCGTCGTGATGCGCAGAGATTCATAGACCTATTGGGATCTACAGAAAAGGCAATGGTGATCAGGCTGGACATGGGATACAGGGTTGTGTGCGAGCTAACTTCTGATAAGCGAAAGCTGCGTGACGCCGTGGGCAAGATCGACTCACATAGAGAACGTGCGAGGCTTATGGATTATGTTTTACACCAAACCATATATTCTGAACTTGCCAATGCCCCGGGTAAAAAGGCAGTAGTAATATTTGGCGATCCAGATTCGGCGATTTCTTGGTATGACATAAAACCCGAAGTCAGTCTTTTTACGCCTGAGTTTTTGGCGGAATCCGACGTTGTGCTGTTTCCGATCTTTTATCAAACTTCTACGTTTCCACGGGAAGATATCGGGAAGACTCTCAGTTTTGATCAGTTGCTTAGGGTTCCGCCGATCAAAAATTTCAACTTTTACGCCGCTCTGACCGGTGGTCGATTCTATGCCGCTGGCGCCGAAAACTTTAAGTCTGGGTTGAACCAAATAATCGAGGATATACGCAATCAATATCTGTTGGGCGTTCATTTAGATGACGATGCTAATGGAAAAAGGAAGACTCTAATGGTCGGTACTACACGGCGCGATTTGATCGTAACTGCTAAAACGACAATCAAAGCCATCAACTCAGATGAGCGACAACGATGGATAACCCGGATGATGGTAAATCGACAGAATTAAACAGTATAAATACCGCCAACCAGTATTTATTACGAAAGGCGTATCGTGTTCAGAACGCACCTCCGGAATCTCCGAGGCCGTCCTGCTCTCCACAAGTTGGCAGGCAGGTTTTGGGCAGGATTTTATGTCGCGGGCTGATGGTTATGCCGGTTTTTCAAAGGCTTACGCTTTCAATTTCGCCAAACAGCCGCGAGAAATGGATCTTTCATTGAC
>JBBSKW010000100.1:0-12644 GCA_038256005.1 Pyrinomonadales bacterium | reverse complement strand
CGATCGTCACGGTACGCCGCTCTTATTCGTGCAAGACGTTTCGGGATTTATGGTCGGTGCCGAGGCGGAACACAGCGGAATCATTCGTGCAGGTGCGAGATTTGTCGAAGCTATGGCGACAGCGAAAGTGCCAAAATTGGTACTGACCGTGAACCACGCATCGGGAGCAGGTTACTATGCGATGGCCGGCCAAGGATTTGATCCAGACTTTATATTTTGTTTACCGACGGGACGTATGGGGGTGATGGAAGGCGATTCGGCCGCCCAAGCCATTTTCGGTACACAAATCGAGAAACTTAAAAAAGAAGGCAAATCGCCTGACGAGACTATGGTTGCCGAAATGCAAAACGTCCGCGACACGTACGATCGCGAATTAGATGCGAAACATGCCGCCGCCCGCGGCCTTGTTGATGCAATTGTAACCCCGGAAAATATGCGGAAATCGCTTATTCTTTCGATTCAAACGTGCTTGAATACATCGAAGCCGCATATAGGTGCATTTGTGCTGACCTGCTGATCTGTGAAGATAATATGAACTTTCGTATAACTCCCTCAACGGCATTCTTCCTCTCGCCTCTTTTTCTCTATTGTCGCTGATGCCCAATCTCAGCCTAAAGATAACTAAACTGAGGCTCGACCGGCGGACTGGTCGGAGTTTGTCCTATCTCGGGAGGCTAAGACACGGCAAAATTCAAACCTCTCACCTTTCGCAACACGCCCATGAGGGTGACGGGCTTACTTACATTTGCGCTTTATTGATGTCGATCGCAATCAGATCGAACCAACTTTTTGCGCGCGGTTCGACTAAACCCTAGGGTCGTCGGTTCTGCTGTCGTTCGACGGATGATCCGCATGACTCATTTGATCGACTATCTTTTCCGGTTCTGCTTCCGTCGCCGCTCCTTTGACAGAACTAGTGGCTTCCGAATCGTTGCCGGTAACGGAGGGTTGATCATTCTCGTCCACGTCTCGCGGTGCTGTTTGAGTTTCTTCTACGGTTTTCGTCTTTGGGCCCTCGTTCATATGTTTTCCCAGTCCTTTAGGTGATTCCTGAACATTTCCTGCGTGATCGCATTGCCGTCGATCGCTTTAGACTCTCTTCCGGAGCTTCTTCATTCAGCTTCTTCGATGTTGCATGCTCCACGCGCGTTCTTGATTGGATAGTATCTGTCCCCGATTTGATATCGAGATATTGAGCAACTACAATCTTCAGATCATCAATATCGTTCGGTTTTACAAAGTATTTGTCGGCACCCGCGACGAGAGCTCGTCGCTTATCGATCGGACGATCTAACGCACTGTATATGATGATCTTCGATCCGTCCGTGACGGTGCGAATCCATTTGCAAAGTTCTATACCTGTAGTATCCGGTAGGCCATAATCCAGGATATAGACATCGAAAAATTCTTTGCCGATCCGGTTCATTGCGCCGCGACCGTCCGGCTCGGTAATAACCTTTACCGGCAGTTCGGATTCGAGATAATATTTCATCATCTCACAATTTCCGGCCTCGTCATCGACGTAAAGTACTTGGGAGTGTATCGGCATATAAAATTTCCAAAATAAGAATGCCCCGAACATTCATCCGGGGCTCCAAAGTGGGCAATTAAATTCCCCGTCTGCCGGAAACCAACTGTACGATTAAAACGATGACCGCAACGACCAACAGGATGTGAATAAGATTTCCTACGGCCGCACCGGCAAGGCCGAATCCTAACGCCCAAAGCACCAAAAGAATAATGATTATTGTCCAAAGCATAGTTTTTGTCTCCTTCTTATCTAAAAGTAATTGCTCTTTCGTAACCTTCTGACTACGCTATAGGTATTAGCAATGACCGTGCCATTCACGGGCACACAGGATTTCAGTAAAGAAAGCCATTGCAATGGAATTTTGCGTATTGAACTAATACATAATTTTCGGCATCGAAGATTATATTGATTCAGTCAACAGTAATATGGATAATCCCGACGAAAGCATATTCGACGTTGTAAAGTCGAAGGCGACCGTGATGCGCGGTGGTCGATCACGATGGATCGAAAGGAAGGGAAGCACAACTGCGCGTTTCTACTATGTCAACTTCGATGGCAAGCGCGTCGGTGCCAAAGTGGTGGAGCGAATAAAGGCATTGGTAATACCCTCCGCCTGGAAGCACGTCCGGATAAACCCAAGGGCGAAAGGGAAGATTCAAGCTATTGGAACTGACGCGAAAGGCCGTGTGCAATACATCTACGAAGCCTCATACGCTGAACGGCAGCAGCGTGCAAAGTATGCGAAGATCATGAGGTTCGGAGAATTAATTCCGAAGCTGATCGATCAGACGAATATAGATATAAGATCAGAGGGGCTTTCAAAGGAAAAAGTTCTGGCAGTTGTCATGCGGTTGATCAACTCATTGTATTTTCGAATGGGTTCTGATCTCAGCGTGAAACATTACAAGACATTTGGGATAACGACGATCCAGAAAAGGCACCTACGGATTGGTCCGGAAGGAAAGCTAGAATTCGAGTTTGTTGGGAAAAGCCATGTTCCACATCGAAAGATCTTCGTTGATGCGGAGCTCGCAGCTATCGTCCAAAAGATCGCCGCTGTGAAGGGAGGACGCAAGCTTTTCCGCTACATCGATCTGAATGGAAGGCCGAAGGCCGTGACGCCCGCCGACGTTAACAGATACATTAAGATGGCTACCAGCGAAAAGTTTACGGCGAAGGATCTGCGCACCTGGGGTGGAACTTTGCTTGCTGCGGTCGGTTTGGCCGAGTATGGATGGTGCGACAACGAAGCGGAAAACAAGAAGCGGGTCGTTACGGTAATAAAAAGTGTGGCGGCAGAGCTTGGCAATACACCGACTGTTTGCCGGAGTTCATACGTGCATCCTGCCGTATTAAAAGCTTTCGAAAAGGGTGCGACAATTGCAGAGTTTCTTCCGTCGAAACAACGAAAGATCAAGCGGCTTAAGACCGATCTGCTTCCGGAAGAAAAAGCACTGATCAAGCTGCTGAAAACATACGAGTGATCATTCAGTTTTGCCGCGACGGATGTTGAATTTTGGTTTCGGAACAGTTGTTTTTGTGTACTTTCTTTTAAGAAGGACTCGAAGTGCACGTTCCGCATTCGCATACGCCTCGACATCGTGTTGCGGTGAACAGTGCACTGCGCGGTCGTCTATGAACGCTGCAACTCGAGGCTTACCTTGGCCAATGTACACGTCCGCGAAGGGAAAATTGTGCTTCTCGAGCCAATCGATGATACTGATCCGCAATTGTCCGGCGGACAGTGACGGGACAGAATCTTTATCGCCAGTGTCATCGGATATTCGCCCTGTGAAGATTACGATATCGGCTAGCTTAGATACTTTCTTAGCGAACTCAAGAGCTCCGGGCAACGGCGGACCAATGATGTCGCTGCCTTCCCAGCCATCGTATTTCGCCAGCACGCCGTCGAGGTCCATCGCGACCCGCGTCTTCTTAGTTTTTGGTATCTTCGTTGGCGCTTTCGGCGCGACCTCGCGCATCTTAGTCGAATTGCTGCGAGCCCGTTTTGGAAGTTTCGCCGGACGGCTAGACATCATAAGCTCGATCGCCTCGCCGCCTTCTAACCATTGCATCTCGCCGAGCGGGTCGAAATTCCAAATTCGGTTGTAATGCGGCCGACGTGGATGGCGGCCGGGAACCCGCAAAGTGTAGGGAAGTGAGTCTTTGTCGACCTCGCGTCGCGGAGGGAAGATCTCAGGCTTTTTCAAGAGTCCAAATTCGGCATAATCGGAACGCAGCTCGTTAGCGTAATCATAAACATCAGCTAGTGGATATTCCTTATCAAGAAAGGTCCAGATGTGATAACCACCGACGCCATTCGAATCCATAATGAAGGGATCGAAGCCGTCTGCCTGCAGGCGCGATGCCCAGTCGAGCGCGGCGGTAAGATTTGCACTAGCCAATTCACCTGCGTTGATCGCCTTTTCATCGTGAAGATCAACATCGATCGCAAACCATTTCGCTGTTGCGTGATCGCTTATTGAATGCAGCCCGATCAGATGCTGCGGCTGCTTACCGGAGAAATGACGCTTAAGTTTCTCCACTGTTACCATGTCCGTGCCGAGTTTACGGATCTCCGGAACAGGCAACATAACGACCCGGATCTCGCCATTCGATACGGTGTATTGGCTCCAAGCATCGCGTCGGTTGACGATTCGCTGCATAGCCCATTCGGCAAGTTCTCCGGCATAGTTATGCCACTCATGTGCGATCCACATGAGATGTTTGTCGTTTAGAAATTCCTTCCACGGAGGCTGCGGCATTATGCGACTTCCCAACCCCCGATAAAATTCTTTTCTGCCATTTCTTTGAACAGACGTTTGGCAACTGTTTCCGTGCTCGCGATCTTCACATCGCGTTCGAGGGGAGTCTTGCGATTCGGGCTAAAATCGGTCAGGTAAACGACGTAGGCCGGAAACTCAAGCGAGTCTTCCTTGTTGGTCTTCCACATCATGAGCTTGCGGACCATAAGGTTTTCCTTCATCACCTTCGTATAAACGACGCGATCAAGCAAGTTGCTTGGCTTGCGCTTCGAGGTGTCCGCCGATTTCGTCGAATCCTCGATCTTAACAAGATCAGCGACCTGCCTGATGCTGGCATCTTCCGCACTGGCTTCTTTATCGTCGCGAAGCCTAATGTATTGCGGCGAGATAACGCTGACCAGCGGCATGCGAGACTGTGCTGAATATTTCTTTCCGTTCCATTCGAGAACCATTCTGTTGACAGGTCCGCCTTTTGTTCGCTCAGCGATCAAGTCGAGACAGGATATCTCAATGACCGGACCGGGTTTTATCATTTCATATGCGACATAATCGTTATTCACCGCGACATACTCAGAAGGCACGATTCGCTTTTTCAGGTCGGCCACAAACGTCTTTCGATCGGCATCGGAAAATCCACCACCGACGCGTGTAAGTTCCTGATAGCTACCATCGGGCCGGATAACGGCAACCAGAAGGTCGTGAAGCATTCCTTTTCGATTCTCCGTTCCTTCCGTGTATCCAATGATCGCCACATCTAGGTTGTGCCGAACCTTGACCTTGTACCATCCGGCCTTATCGCTGCGAACGACAATTCCTTCGGCACCTTTGCCGACAGCCCAGTCGAGGAATAGTTCAGAGATTCCCTGGCTCTTATTGACCTGTTTGTATTCTACCGGGTGAACGTTTCTGCCTTTCTTGAACCACCCATCTAGATTTTTATAAACGGCAGATGCCGTCGCGACCTTTTTGCTGTCGAGTTCAACGACATCAAACACGGCGAGGCAGATACGATCGAGTTCGGTTTTTGCCTTCGGGGAACGAAGTACACCCAAGACCTGTTCAAGCGATCTGGCTTCCGCAACCGCGTCCAAAAGATAGTATTCGCCGCCAAGAATGCATGATTTGACCTTAGCCTTTTTCAACTTGTCAGCAGCTTCGTTCAAACAGGGAAGTCCCGAGCGAACGGTTCCACTTGGATGCAGAGACACGATGTTCTCGCCGTCAAAGGCGAGCATCGCAAACTCACCATCGTACTTTCGCGAGACATAGTAGCCGGTAGCATCCGCGATCTTCCCGATATCCGTGCCTGAGATCGCACGCAGGTCATTGCTCAGCCGCCGTTTGTAATCTTGTGCTTTCGCTTGCAGAGAAGGATCGGAAAGATTGGCTGCTTTGCCAATGCAATAGTCGAATTTACACTTGAAGGTTTTTTTGTCGAAACTAGCGTCCATCTTCTGCAACCTCCTTTGGACGTTTCAGTTCCATGTTCGACATGTGCAAAAGAAGACAATATCCGTCGCCCTCAACACGACCCTCGAGAAAGGCATTGTATGGCTTCCCGCCGCGGTTCATAACGATTGGTTCGTCGGCTTTCTCGCCGGCTCGAAGCAGCAGCATTGAATCTTTTGCCGCAAGGGTTTTCGCCATGTCATAGAGAAAATCGAAAGTGAGTCCGTTAATGTGCACCAGCTGTTTTGTATTTGTAAATACAAAACGTCTGACCGCGTCATCTTTCTTTATGAACTTACCGGTCCAATTTACCGGTATATCCGTATTTATATTTTGCGCCGGCTTTTCGCGTGGGCGGCGTTTCAACACTTTTCCTGCCGGATCGGAGATGATTTCGAATTCCTCGACAAGATGGACGATGCCACGTTGCGAGACATAAACCTTCGATGTGTCAGTCAGGATCATGCCGGTGAGTTCCATATCGACTTCCGGGTCGCCGTCGACGAGCATTTTACCGATCTTTTCGATCTTTTTCTGTTTCTTCAAGAGAGTCGAAAGATCGTGTTCCGCATCGGATTTGAGAATGCGCATGTTCGACGTCGGCTTACCTTTCACGTCGACATAACGGATCTCGCGTTTGTCGAGCAATGTATCAAGCGCGACCACTGCATCTCGGTTATTTGAATTACTGATATGGATCGCCATAGGACTTAAAGCAGATCAAAGCTAATGTCGTCGGCCGAGATCTCCTGCTCTTCGTTCGACGAAAGCACACCGGCCTGGTTCAATTTTAGATACTGCAAGTCACCTTCTTTGCCGATGATCATGAACGGCTGGTCATCGTCGCCGCCGATAATGTAGGCCGCATCGTGTTCCAAGCCGCCGCGATAGCTGAACGGAAATGTGAACATCTGTTTGGCTGATAAATGATCTCTGAGCGGCTGCAGAATGGAGCCTTCGACCTCGTCGAGCAAATAAACAGACTTCACGACAAGACCGAGATAAACGTCGAGGTCTGCGGGTTTTAGGACATTCACTACATCGAACGAAGAGGTTACTAGCTCGATCTTTTTACCTTCGAGGTCGACCGGGACCAACACCTTGCGATCAACGGAGTCACCTTTACTGTTAACAGCTTCAAGTGCGGTTCCGCCCTTGTTTATCAACGTCCGTCCATCTGCCGCGAGCACCTTCAACTCAGCCGGTTTTCCCTTTTCATCAAAGGCCTCGATTTCAACATTGCCATAGAGCGATGTCCGGTCGATCTTAGAGATGGCGACCTCAAACTCATCGCCGTCCAGTGAAAGTTTTAGGGTCTTTGCCATATTTTTACACAAATATAAGTAACATCAATTTGATGAGTCAGTCAGAACTTTGTAGTCCGCTATCGCTGTCTTGATTACCTCGTGCGATCGTTCCCGTCCATAAGAAAAAGCGATCTCACAAACGTTCGGTGCGTCAGGTAGCGACTTATATGTCAGAAAGTAATGTTCGAAGCGTTCAAGAATGCCTTTCGGAAGTCGAGAGACCTCTGTGTATTGTTCGAAAACTTTATCACCTCTTAACACAGCAATTATCTTGTCATCAGCTTCGTTATCGTCGATAAGGCAAAATCCGCCGATCGGTATTGCTTTCAAGATGATGTCGCCCCGAGGAATGTGATGTTCCGAAAGGACCAAAATATCGAGCGGGTCGGCGTCACCGCCGGTAATGTTGATAGGGCTTTTCGATCTCGCAAGATTCGCAACGCCTTCGCCACAATAGGTTCGAGGAATAAAGCCGTAGTTCGCTGGAACCACGTTAGAATATTGCTGCGGACGATCTATCTTTAAGTAGCCGGTTTCCTTATCGACCTCGTATTTCACCGTATCCCGAGGAACGATCTCGATAAAGACAGTCACCTCGTCGGGCACACCATCACCGATCGGAACACCGTGCCACGGATGAGCTTTATCAGTCCTGAACATACCGTTATTATAGTTTTACCGTTCCCAATGTCTAATTCTATTGTCACCGAAAACTGCGGAACCTCGCTTATCATCCGCTTCAACCGGCCCGAAATACGTAATCCGCTGTCGGTCCATGTTCTTGAAGAGATAAATGAAGTTCTAGATCAAATTGATCCGCGCATCGAAAAATTAATTTTCACGGGAGTTGATGGTGTGTTTGCTTCGGGAGCAGATCTTCGAGAAATTGCGAAGTTGAACGGTGAATTTGTGCGACCCTTTGCAGAAAAAGGACAGCGTTTGATGAGTAGAATTTTCGCGCGAAAGATCGAAACTGTCGCCGCTATTGACGGGCCGTGTTATGGCGGTGCATTGGATCTGACTTTGGCCTGTGACTTTCGGATCTGTTCACCAAGATCTATATTTTGTCATCCGGGAGCGGGATTGGGAATTATTACGGGCTGGGGCGGAACTCAGCGGCTGCCGCGTCTTGTCGGAGAGGCACATGCTCTCGAAATGTTCTTTACGGCCTCGCCGATAGACGCTGAACGAGCGAAGGAGATCGGACTGGTTTCCGCGATCGTTGACGATCCGCTCCGTTATTTGACCTCGGCAGATTTCACCTCAACATCGGCTCTTGAGAACTTCGAATAGGTGAACGTAACACGAAGATCGGGAACCGAAACACGCTTTTTCGTATCTAAATTGTAATCGGTGTAAACGATAGTTGCAGGCGTCAGGATATCGAACAGGCTATTTGCGAAATTAAATTCGGTCTTTGAAATTACGACGGGCATCGGGAAGTTTTCCGGCTGGGCAGTTAGTTCGCGAATTTCCCGGCGTGTCTGAAAAGTCTCTGCATCGATCCAAAAAGTGCCCTGTAAACGCTCGGTACCGGCCGGTACGATCTTTAGATCAAGGTCGAATTCCATCGCGGCCTCAGCCGAATTATTATTGTTTTCGGTCGAAATTCGGATGGTTCGGGAAGGCTTAACTTGCTTGTACGCTAGAATTATAATGTTGCGGCCGTCAATCATTTCATCAGGCAAACGTTTGAATTCAAGAGCGGGTCGAACTTGCTCAGTTAGCGGCACAGCCTGAAATAGCGTTAGGCCGTTGATCCTGATCTCATAATCGTAACGAAGGCTTTCGTCGGCAAGCTGTTGGCGTTCTTTTAAGGAATTACGGGCGGCCGCGATCCTTTCGAAAAATGACTGTGCTCGATTATCCGTTCCGCCGACGGGTTTGCCATCAACCGTAGTTACATTTCGGAATTCGACGATCTGGCCATCGGCGTTTTGCAGGCCGTAAACAATAAACGTAGAACCGACCGTACGTTTGACCTTACTCTTGCCATTCTTATCGAAGGTCTCAAAGACCTTCACCTCTTCGGCAAGGAGGTTCTTGAACGCTTCCGAGTAGTTCGTCGCCTGTTGTGAAGCATTATTGACGATCCCTTCGATCGGTATTTGAGGGGTTTGGGCTTGGCCGATCCCCGAAAATATAGCCACGAATGCCAATAGGAAATGTTTGGGAAGTTTATTTCGTGACATAGCCCAATTGAAACACATCGCGAGCAATGTATAAAGAAGGTTCTCGGCCGAAAAGCTTGATTGCGTGTGCGGCAGCTAGTCGTTTATCATTCACAAATATGAAAGTGCAACTCGTTGACATCGCCCACGCCCGTTCCGGCGACAAAGGCGACACCGCGAACGTCGGCCTGATCGCCTTTAACGAAGAGCATTATCCGCTGCTCGTTGAAAAGGTCACCGCCGACGCCGTGAAAGAACATTTTGGAGAAATGGTGAAAGGGAATGTCGAAAGATTCGAATTGCCGAACCTTCACGCCCTAAACTTTCTCCTCCATGAAAGCCTCGGCGGCGGCGGGACTCTTAGCCTGATGACCGACGCTCAAGGCAAAACTTTCTCGACCGCTCTCCTGCGGATGTATATCGATGTGGACGAATTGTAGACCAGGCATTGAGCAGACATGGCTGAAGAATTACTCATAACGGATCAAGGAACTATCCGAATACTGACCCTCAATCGTCCGGAAAAGCGAAATGCATTGAACGACGGGTTAATCAATGCTTTGAAGGACGCGATACGGGCTGCGGACGAAGATGATTCACTGCGGGCGATCGTTATCCGCGGTGCGGGGATGGATTTCTGCTCCGGTGCGGATCTTTCG
The DNA here is from genome assembly GCA_038256005.1 of Pyrinomonadales bacterium. Taxonomy (GTDB): domain Bacteria; phylum Acidobacteriota; class Blastocatellia; order Pyrinomonadales; family Pyrinomonadaceae; genus OLB17. The sequence continues at coordinate 2,762 of JBBSKW010000100.1, read as the reverse complement.
GCTTTGCAGAAGATCGCGAATGCTTCTTACGTAGAAAATCTCGAGGACGCAAAGAGCCTCGCGGAACTCTTTACATTAATGAGAGAAGCGAAAGTTCCCGTTATCGCCGCCGTTCATGGCCGGGCTCTTGCTGGCGGATGCGGATTGGCTACCGGCTGCGATATCGTGCTTGCTACCGAGACGGCCCGGTTTGGTTATCCTGAGGTAAAAATCGGATTTGTTCCGGCGATAGTTATGGCGATCTTGCGGAGGAATTTGGGCGAAAAACGTTCGTTCGAATTGGTCACCCAAGGCTTCGAATTCTCCGCCCAAGAAGCCAAAGAACTCGGCCTCGTCAACCGTCTTTTCCCCGAAGAAGATTTTGAGAACGCCGTGCTCGAATATGCTTCAGTTTACAAAAACATTAGCCGCTCCGCCGTCCAGCTAAGCAAGCGTCTGCTCTATAAAATGGATTCAATGAATTTCGATGATGCCCTGCAAGCCGGAGCAGAAACTAACGCCGAAGCTCGCATGACCGAAGACTGCCAAAAAGGTATCGCGAAATTCCTTGATCGGTAATTCTTTTTCCGTGATTTTCGTGCCTTTCGCGGTTAATTCATTTTCAGAAAGATTTATCCACGAAACACACGAACGAAGAAAATAAAAAGAGACTTACGCCTCGACGATCTCCACGTTCGTTTCGATCAGGTGTTTCGGGATCAGGGCGGGAAAGTATGCCATTATTTCTTCTACCTTTGGGCGGCTGAACCGTCGTTCAATCATCCATTCAAAGCGGAATTAGGCCACGACATGAGTGTTGGCGAGAGGTAAATGGCCGAGCACGACCTCTCGAATGTCCAGTTTCGTGCTTGCGTGATCAATGTCGAGCCCAACGAGGTTACCTAATTCATCGTAATCAAGCACAACGCCTTCTGACACTTCGCGACTCTCAACGCTCGTCTTATGCGAGAGATCAATATAAAGCGAATCCGTTTCTGGGTAATAATTGATCTTCATAACTTAAAGTTGCTATCTGGAAAAGCGTTATGGATCGTCACCTTGTCTGCCAAAGTTACCACCCGCAACACACGATCACCTAATTGTTCGACGTTGCCCCAAAATCGAACGCGGTCGTCGTCTTGAACTTCGATACGGATCGGGTTTTCAATAACAAATATACACCATTTGACCTCTAAGTATGGACGCTTTCGGAGAACTTCGTTCTCAAAATAAGCTGTATATTTATAATCGCTCATCAAGCCTCGACGATCTCCACTTTCGTTTCGATCAGGTGTTTTGGAATCAGTGCAGGGAAGTATGCCATGATTTCCTCGACCTTTGGGCGGCCGCCGGCGAAGCCGGTTACGGCGGGCGGGCCGGTAAGAATTAAAGGTGCGAGTTCTTTGGTGAACCTTTCCACGTCGGCCTTGCTTTGCCCGCGGACGCCGAAGCGTAATTGGACCTCGGGAATGTCGTACGGGACGCGGACACTCTTGTCCGCATCGCCGGTTCCTCCGGCGAAAACGTTTTCGATCTTAGGCGAAGAGCGGACAGGAGTGTCCGCGCTCCACGCAAGATGCCCGTGCGTGGCATTTACGCCGACGAATTCGGTCAAGATCACGTCGAACTTAAGCCCCAACCTATCCAATCTCTCGCGTAAGATCTTGTCCGCGGCTTGTGCTTTTTTGTAAGCGTCGGGCCACGAATATACGAGCGTACCTACGGCTTTGTAACCGTGAGAGTACGCGATCGAGACTTTATAGAACTCCGTTGACGGATTTCCTGTTATACCAAAAACCCGCACGCGGTCCTCGCCGGCATTTTCTAAATGTATCGACGAAAAATCCGCGACAACATCTGGCGTAATGTAAGCCTTAGGGTCGCCCATCTCGTAAAGCAGCTGTTCCTTTACCGATTGAACATTCACACGGCCGCCTGTGCCTTCGTGCTTCGTTACAATAAACGAACCATCAGCCTGACCTTCAACGATCGGGAATCCGACATTTGCCATATTGGGTATCTGATCCCATTCGAACTGGCAATTTCCACCGGACGCTTGCGCTCCACACTCTATAATATGCCCGGCGATCGTTCCCGCCGAGACTCGGTCCCAATCGTCAAACTTCCAACCGAATTCATGCATCAGCGGTGCCAGCGTCAAACCCGTATCCGTCAGACGTCCGCCGACGATCACTTGCGCGCCCTTCCCGAGTGCTTCGACCAAACCGCTTGCGCCCAAATAAACATTCGCCGACTGTACCTTATCTCTTATCGCGGACAGCGGTTCGCCCGTTTCCATGTTCGTTATCTCAATGCCTTTCTCGGCGAATTCATCCAACCTCGGCAAGATGTCGTCGCCCGTTACCACGCCGATCTTGAGCCGTCCGCCCAGCCCAAGTTCCCGAGCGGTTTCCTTAATGGCTTCCGCACAGCCCGGAACATTTACACCGCCCGCGTTCGACAGCACTTTTATATCTTTCTCGACGCAATCCGGCAATATCTCGCGCATCAGCGTTATAAAATCGCGCGCATAACCCGCCGACGGATCCCGCTGCCGCTGTTTCTGGACTATCGACATCGTTACCTCAGCCAGATAATCCAGCATTAGATAATCGATCGGCCCGCCCCGCACCTGATCGACCGGCGCCGTCAACAGATCTCCCCAAAACCCCTGTCCACCCGCAACTCTTACCTTCTCTTTCATATATTTATTAAACAATTATAGGCTGAAAGCTCCGTTCGTCGAAATGAACTATGTGTGGCTTGGGTCTTCGTTAGGGTCT
>JBBSKW010000099.1:0-12750 GCA_038256005.1 Pyrinomonadales bacterium | reverse complement strand
GTTTTTTCTTTTAGGTACGCTTCAGCCCATTCGCGCATTTCGGGAATTGTATTCAACGCTGTGCGTGCTCCGTGCATCAAATTATCTCGTTCCATCGATTTAGTCTCCTTGTGGTAGATTAAATATTGTTCACTGACCAGAGGGCAAATGCCTAATGCAAGAATTTTCAAGCGGAGCTTTTTACGTGAAAAGAACCTTTCTCGCCCTACTTACAACATTTTCGCTTCTTACATCATTTGCGTTTTCGCAATCGCCCACAGGCCGTGCCGGTACGGCCGCGGCAACCGCGCAAACAGAGTTCAAAGTCCCGTTCGTTAACAAAAAACTTGCGAACGGGCTCGAGGTGATCGTGCTTCCGGACAACAGCGTGCCGCTAGTAACGGTTGAGCTTGCCGTTCGCAATGGTTCATTTACAGAATCGCCCGAATTGAATGGCCTGTCGCATCTTTACGAACACATGTTCTTCAACACCAATGGAGCGATCGCCGTTTTCCGCTGCGACATGGCTCGTTCATACGGCCGGATGGATCTGTTTAATCAACAGAACTGCAATGAACAACTGAAGTTAAGATCGCAAATTGGTGATATTGGCTACCTTAGCAATCTCGATAAATCCGGTCTTGTCCGGAACGGCACCACGCAGGAAGAATACGTCAACTACTATTTCAGCACGACGAGCGAACATCTTGGCACCATCATGCGGCACATGCGGAACGCAACGCTCTATCCGACGTTTGACGAGAACGAGTTCAAGCAGGAGATACAGGTCGTGCTTGGCGAACTCGACCGCCAGTTGTCCGAGCCGTTCTATTATCTCGACAGAACGCTAATGGATAATCTTTTCTACAAGTATCCGTCACGGAAGAGTCCCGGCGGCACTCGGGAAACGGTCGCGGCGGCGACCACCGAAAAGATGCGCTTGATCCAGTCGCGCTACTACATTCCCAACAATTCCGCACTCATCGTTACCGGTGACGTTACCGCCGAGAACGTCTTCAAAATGGCCGAAGAGTATTTCGGGAGTTGGGAAAAAGGCGAAGACCCGTTCGTAAAGTTCCCGATCGTCGAACATCCGCCGCTCGAAAAGAGCAAGGGAATTATAGTTGAACAAGATGTTGAGAACGTTGTTGTTCAGATAGGTTGGCACGGACCATCGATCGGAAAAGACAATCCGGGAACCTACGCCGCCGACGTTTTTTCGTTCATCACCGAGCAACCGAATTCAAAACTTCAGCGTGCGATGATCGACAGCGGCTTGGCAGCCGGGTTGAGCGTTCATTATTACACCCAGCAAAATACGGGACCGATCCGGATCACCTTGGTGACCTCGCCCGACCGGGCAAAGGCCGCGTTGACCGAGCTTTATAAGCAGATCACTCAATTTAGTTCGCCTTCGTATTTCACCGACGAAGAGCTAGCTAATGCGAAAACACTGCTCGAGGCCGAAGATCTTTTCCGACGCGAAAAGCTGAGCGATTACACGCACGCACTTGGATTTTGGTGGTCGTCTACAGGCGTTGATTACTATCGCAGCTATCATAAGAATCTGAGGGCAGTATCACGCCAAGATATCAATAAATATTTGGGCACTTACATCATCGGCAAGCCGCATGTTTCGGTAGCCATGGTTTCGCCGGCGGCACGCTCGGCTGCCGGTTTGAACGAGGCCGACATTATCGGCAAGTAATTTTATAGCCATATTCTTGATCTATATGTTTAGAAAAGTAATTTTCATCGCGACGTTATTCGTAGTTGCGGTTCCTGCATTTGCACAAACTACTGCGGCACCCGCGGCAAAGCCGATCACTGAATTCGATGTAAATGGAATGAAGGTGATCGTCAAGCGGCGGCCTTCATCGCCGACCGTTTCTGTCGGTCTGTTCATTCGCGGCGGCGTTACCAATCAAAAGCCCGAAAATGCCGGTATCGAATCGTTGGCACTCGCCATTGCTTCGGAAGCCAGTGCAAAATACCCGCGAGAAGCATTACGTCGCGAGCTTTCGCGAACCGGAAGTTCCATCGGTGGTGGATCAGGCTACGATTATGGCACGCTCGCGATGTCATCGACGCGGCAGCATTTCGATAAGACTTGGCAGCTTTACACGGATGTCGTAATAAATCCTGCGTTCGCCCAGGCGGACTTCGACCAGATTCGTGACCGGACGATCACTGGACTCCGCAATCGCGGTATTAGCCCCGACGATGCTCTCAAAACCTTCGAATCGAGCCTCCTTTTTGCCGGTCATCCGTACGCGATCGACCCTTCGGGCACGATTGAGACGATACAAAAGATAACGGTGTCTGACACCAAAGCGTATTACCGCTCGCTGCTTGAAACGTCACGATTGCTGCTGGTCGTGGTAGGCGATATTGATCCGGCCGTCTTTCAAAAACAGGCAATCGCTTCGTTCGGTAAATTGCCGAAAGGGAACTACATGGCGAAACCGGTAAGTAAGATCGCGTTCACGGAGCCAACGCTTGATGTCTCACAGCGTTCGTTACCGACCAATTATGTGAAAGGAACCTTTCTTGCGCCATCACTTTCCGATCCGGATTATTACGCAATGCGTGTCGCGATAACGATGCTCCAAAGCCGTGTTAACCAGGAAGTTCGTGTGAAGCGAAATCTATCGTACGCGCCCAACGCCGAGATGGATAATAATTTAGCGAACACTGCGAATATTTATGTTACCGCCGTTGATGCGAACCAAGCAGTATCGGTTATGTTGACAGAGATCGCCTCGATGAAAGCCCAGGCGATGGACCAAAGCCAATACGAAGGCATTCCCGGATATTTTCTGACGACGTATTATCTTCAGCAGGAAACTAATTCCGCACAGGTTGCGGAACTAGCTCAGTACGAATTACTCGGTGGCGGTTGGGAACGGTCCATGCAGTTTCTTGATAACATCCGCAAAGTTACTCCGGCCGATGTCCGAACCGTTGCGAATAAGTATATGAAGAACTTAAGATTTTATGTGATCGGGGATACGGCGGCCATTGATCGACCGATATTCCTGCGAAGCTAAGAAGCAACAGTTCGAACTACAAAAGAAAAGAGAGCCGGGTGAAACCGACTCTCTTTTTTCTTTTTTACGCTTAGCCGTCTTTCTTACCGCTTGGTGGCGAAGGCTTTGATGGCTCGCTCTTTTGCGTGGGCGGTTCGGTTCGCTTCAGCGGATCGCTTTGCGTGGGCGGTTCGTACTTAGGCGATTCCGTCCTCTTCGGCGGCGGTTCGTAACGAGGCGTTTCCGTTCGTCGTGGCGGTGGTTCGTACTTTGGCGACTCCGTTCGCTGTGGTGGCGGTTCGTACTTTGGTGATTCCGTCCTCTGCGGCGGCGGCGGTTCATACTTCCGAGTTTCGGTTCGACGCGGTGTTTGACGTGGCGGCGCCGGCGGAACGATAATCGGGGTCGAATTGATTCCGTCCTCTCGCTTTTCAGTCGGTCTTGACACTGCACCCGTGCGTGGGGTGACACCTTTTCCTTCCTGCGACGAATCGATCCCCGGCATTTGTCCGGATGGCTGACTCAGCGGCGGACGGTTGCCATATATCCGTGTTCGTTCAAGCTGTTTGTCGAGAGGTGCGTCGGCTGTACGTGCCGCCGCACCGGTTCTAACAGTTGCAGGCATTAAGACCGGCCTCTCTTTGGCGTTAGCAATTCCAACATCGGGTCGCTTCTTAACCTCTTCGAACGATGGCAGGATCGGCGGTGAATCGCCGGAATTCGGCACTTTCGAAAGGATCTCTTTCGCAACGGTCGGCGAATCAAGGCGTTGGCCTATCCGTCTTTTACCAAACTCCTCGACCGACATCGCCACGACGCCTTTTGCTGGCACCACCTCCGATGGCACTTTATGACCCCGCGATCTTGGCTCGAGCGTGACGGTTCCGCCGGGTACAGGCGTTGGTGTCGGGTTTGTTGCCACCGGGCCCGAACTAGGTTGATTCCGATCGCCTCGATTTTGCCAGTGATAACGTCGATTATAATTGTAGTAGCTGTAGTGATACGGAAGCGGGTACCAGCACACGGAATTGTTATAAACACCCATTACCACTAATGCCGGCCGCCACCAACTTCGTCTGTTTCGGTAGTAACCGTACGGTGCCCAGTACCAGCCTCCATTGATCCACACCCAGCGGCCGTGATGATATGTGGCCCAGCCCCATGGCTCGTCGTTGACCCATGTCCAACCGTAAGAAGGCAACCATCGCCACTGACCATATCGGTAAGGCGACCAATCATCGTAATAGCTGATCGACCTGGTTGCCGGCCGCCAAACGTAACCATACGATCGATCGTAGGTCCAATCGCCGTATTCATTTAGTTCATCTGCACCATAAATATCACGGTCGTAATATTTGTCGTAATGTGCAGTCTGTAAACGGCGGGCGATCAGTTGGTCGCGTTCCTCCGACCAATCAAAGAACGCTATATCGAAGCGAGACGCGTCCGCGATATCCCATTCGCCGACGTTCGCACCGCCAATAAACATTCGTGCGCTTCTCCCACTTCGTAGCGTAAAACCGGATGATTCTGAGTAAACGCGAGCTTCGCCGTCATTATAGACAGCAACGCGGACCTCTTCGCTCATCGAGCCTGCTTCAATAAAATATTGTCCCTTCTGCTGCAGAGCGATCGTGGTTCTCGGTGCGTCGATCTCAAAAAACTCACGATCACGATCGATCTCGTTCAATCGGATCATCGCGCTTCCTTGTTGTAAGCTCAGAGCGATCCCGGTTTCCTGTAGCGTCGTTAGCGTGATTATCGAGTTCTCAGAAATGCGAACATAATTCTTCGAATTTAACTGGATCTCGAACCTCGATCCTTTTCCGGCAGAGATCACATCGCCTTCGACAACCGGTAGATTAAGGACCGCATTTTCCCATTCTTCACTATCTTTTCGCCGGATCTGAACGTCTCCATCGATCGAGCTGATACGGGCAACTCGGTCAGTGATCTCCGGCTCTTCATCTTCAAAAACATATCCAAAAGCCGGCAGCGAAAACACGAACGCTACCAGCAAATACATCGACGACCGATACAGCATGCTGGAAATCATATGGATTCTCTCCTAAATTTCTTACCTATCTCTAAAAAGGGCTATGTTCTTGGCCTTCGCGGGTGAACACTTTGCAAGGGGCATTATACGCGCGCTCTGCAAATTCTATTCCGAGTTCCGCGATTATCTGAAACTCTTAATAAACGCAGCCATCTGTAGCGTAGAGAATTCCGGACTACAACCTATTTCGTGCACTTTTCGAAACGGTTGCCAACGAAATCGTATAGAACGCCCGAAATTTACGTTTCGTTTGAGATCGTTCGGGAATCTTTCTCGTCTGATCTGGTATTGTTCGCTTAAGACCTAATTTTCTCGAAACATTGGAGAACCATGAAAACTTACTCGATCCTAACAATTGTTCTGGCGGCGGCGCTTGCACTGAGCTGTTCGGTTCAGGCTCAAAGATCCGAAATTGAAATGAAGAATGAATTAAAGATGAAAGCGGTCGGTACAGCTGAATCGGCAGCACAAAACGCTTTGAAAGTTGGTGCCCTAGCCCCTTCTTTTTCGCTCGCCGACGCTAACTCGAAGACTGTTGCAAGCTCGGACCTGTTTGCTCAGGGAAATGTCGTGCTCGTTTTCTACCGTGGAGCGTGGTGCCCGTTCTGCAACACTTATTTGCGAAAGCTACAGCAAAACTTAGGAGCAATAATGGAAAACGGTGGAGCGTTAGTCGCTGTATCAGCCGAGAATCCGGATAATTCGCTCGATGTAGCTACTAAGAATAAGCTTGATTATACCGTCTTGAGCGACCCTAATCTCGATCTCGCCCGCAAGTTTGGCCTTGTTTATCAGCTTCCGGATGATACGAACAAGAAATACATTGAATACGGAATCGATCTGGCGAAAAGAAATTCGATGGAAAAGGCCGAGCTTCCGATCTCTGCTACATATGTTATCGGCAAAGACGGAAAGATCGCCTATGCCTTCCTTGATCCGGATTACAAAAAACGCGCCGAGCCCGACAAAATAATTGACACACTAAAGGCACTTAAAATGACGAACAAAAGCATCTGTTGATAGTAAAAAGGCCGTCTGGTGATTGAATTCCAGACAGCCTTGATTGGTTTTGAGAACGATTAAACCGCAACGGCCTTGTAATTGGCACCAAGCTTTGCTTGATCGCCTTCCGCGAGATCGTTAACTAATTCATAGTCAAAGTAATCGAATTTTGATGCAACCGATGGCTCGATGCGCTTGTCGTACATCTCACGCGAGCGTTCGATAGCTTCGCGAAGCCTGTCATAAAGGTCGCGAGATTCGCGGCCCTCGTTAACTTTTTGCTCGTTATACAGCTTGATCTCGGACACCAGCAGACGGGCAAAACGTCGGGCATTATTGTGAAATCGTCGTTCATCTTCTGGGACATCGATCGGAAGATCCATGTTGCGTTCCCTGTAGCGGCTTCGTGTGGGCGAGGGCTTTGGCACCTCGACGACCGGCGCGGTAAATGTTTCAGTTTGATAACCGCTCGCGGAAGAATCAGGTATTGCATAACTTACCTCCTCGGTTGCCGCTTCCATAACACTTGCGGACGCGTCAAACTCATTTCCCGTAGAAAATGCAAATTCGGTACTCGCTGCCGATACGGAAGGTTCAGGTTCCGCGACGGTTTGAACCGACACTTCCTCAATCACGTCTGGCTCGAAATACGTGACTTCCCCAGCTTCCTCAGCAGATGTATCAGAGAATGAATATTCCGTCACAACTTCTGTTTCAACTTCCGTAAACGCTTCAACCGAATCAGAAGCAAATGCTTGTTCGTGCTGTTTTTCTACAGCCTCTCCAGGCTGCGAGGTATCCGCAAATTCTTGGACAGCGTCCTCAACTTCTGCATGAATGGTCGTCGAGCCGTTGTATGAATGGGCGTCAACGCGTACTTCCGTGCGGTTTTCGACGGTGTCATCTGTACCGAGCGACCGAACCGTTTCGGACGAACTCTGTTCGGTTCGGGGAGCGATCGAGTGGGTCGTTACTGGTGAAGGTGAACCAGTTGTTGCGCCGGGTGCCGAGTGTGAGGCCGCAAGAAGTTCGACAGTCAGACCGGCGACCCTTACCAAGGATTCAAGTGCCTCAAGGTTCAGATCTGTTCCGCTAATTCCGTAATCGACGTACATGACCGCAACGCCGCGGCCCCTTGCCGTCAGCGGGATCGCGTGCATCCGGTCTGGCCGCCCAAGTCCCAAAGCGTTTACGAAATCCGTTTCAGCTCCAGCGTCCGAATAAGCCGAATCGGCCGTACTTAACGTCCGGATGGACCTTGCAAGCACTGATTCTTCTCCGACCGGAAAGCGAATTTCAGTCACAGTATCTGCCGAAGGATGATCCTGGCCGAAACGCTTCCAGCCTACGAACTGATCGTTCTTTACAATAAAGAAGACGCCGCGAGGTGCGAATTCAGCAGCGTGATTAACGAGCGACGTTAATATCGTGGATTGCGAAGTTTTTGAAGTGATCTCGTTTATCGCATCGCGCAGTCTGTTATAGTTCGAGCCTGTGGGCGTATCCGCCTTAAGCTTTTCAGCCTCGTCGAAAGCGGTAGCAGCAAGTTCGGCGCCGGCGTCCTTTGCCAGGCGCAGATGTTCCGTGATCGATTGCCCGACGGCCGGATCGAGACCCGGTGTGGTTTCAAAACGCTCAGACAAAAGCTTGATGGCCTCGTCCATTTGCATCTTGTGCTTTTCGAATTCTGCTTCGAAAGTTCGCTGAAAATCGGTAGTTTTCTGCCTTACGTCGGCAAAAAGGTCGGTTAAATGACTCTCGAATTCAGCTTTAAGACTAGCCTCGAGTTCTTCGCTATTCACTATTGTTTCTCCTCCAAAAGCCAGGACTGACGGCAAAAACTATCTTGCAGATCATAGGCGGGGATTGGTTGGCAGTGTGGATTTGCCGACGACGCGGACAGCAAGTGGAATTGCCGTCACTGAAGATTATTGCGGAAACAAGGGTTGGATGTCAAGAAAATCTTGCAGGCTCAGAGTCTAGCAATACAGAACAGCTCTGGTATTAAATAGCAACAACATCGATCTCGGGGTCGATCTCTTCTTTTATCATGTTCTCGATCGCCATCAGGGTTCCGGTCAATGAGCTCGGACAACTGCCGCAAGCACCTTCATACCGAATCTTCAAGGTCTTTCCGTCAAAGGCTTCGATCTCAAGCCAGCCGCCGTCACTCGCCAGGAAAGGCCTAATGCGTTCATCGAGCAACGCGTTGATCTCGCGTACGACCGGATCATCGTCTAAAACAGCAGCGATCGCACCGCCGACTGCCTTTGCCGCTGATCCATTTCCATTCGACGCAACTGCTTCCGCAGCACGAATAGGCACAGCGAGCGTTGGCAGGAGCTCGTCCCACTCCGCATCATCGGTCTTTTCGACCGTCACCATCTTGTCCATGTAAAAGACAGAGGCAACTTCGCCCACCTCGAAGATGGACTTTGCAAACGCGTCGGTGTCCGCATCATCGATCGATTTGAACGAATGCGACGTTCCGTGTGAGATCGGTTCCTTTAAAATGAATTTAACGGCGTTCGGATTCGGCGTTTCTTGTATGTCGGCGATCTTTGGCATTCTACGTATTCCCCAATCTTCAAGGATGCTAAATCATTACATTAATGTCAAGTATCTCCAACGCCCTGTACTAGTTCCCAAAAGTTGACGTTTATTTAATCGGAAAACCGACATTGTGAAGGAGTGTCCGCGGTGAAATAATATTCAAAATGGCAGAAGCACAAGAACAACAAGTGGCCCCGCCGAAGCTCAAGCGGACGCCCGAAGGCGGGATAGAAAATAGCTCGCTTGCAGACCTGGTCGAGTGGTTTTTGAATTACGACGAGCGAACTGCGCGGATGCGGCACGCAATGACCGAAGAGCTTTTTCAGTGGAAACAGGCTGATGACGAAACGCGTGGTGTGCCCGTTTATCCGTTTGAAAATGCCGAGGCTCGTTTTGCGGTCGGCGTTTTCCAGGCACTTGAAACAAACAATTCTGAACCGTTATTGGGTTTGTGGATGAACGACGTTTTAGCGGCGCTACACGAATCGAAGGAAGCGAAACGCGAGATAACCGAAGCAAACGATCTCGATAAGGTAATTGAACGGTCATGGATCGAAAAGTCTGAGCTGTTGACCACTAATGCCGAACGCCGTTTCTACCTTACAAGCTGTTGGCTCGAAGCCTTGTGCACAGCCGAAGCCCGCGTTCTCGGCTGGATATACCAAGAGATCTACGGACGCCCATTCAAACCTACTACTTAAAAACTTCACATCGTTGCATCTCACCGAATTTCATTCCCACCGCGAATGCACGTTGGCGTTGTTCGGCCGAACCATGAGTAAAGGTATCCGGGCGGACGACGCCTTGAGTGCGGCGTTGGATCATATCGTCACCCACGGAACCTGCAGCCTTGATCGCTTCATCGACATCACCGACTTCCACCAAACCTTTTTTCTGTGCGTGATTCGCCCAAATGCCGGCGTAGCAATCGGCTTGTAATTCGAGCGCGACCGAAAGTTGATTGTTCTGTCCCTGACGTTGAACCTTTTCCATGGTGCCGACAAGGTTCTGAACATGATGGCCTACCTCGTGAGCGATGACGTACGCGCGAGCAAAATCGCCGGGAGCGCTAAATTCCCGTTCGAGCTCGCGGAAGAAATCGAAATCCAAATAAAGCTTGTAATCGCCCGGACAATAGAAGGGTCCCATAGCGGCACTGCCATAACCACACGCGGACGAAACTTGTCCATCGAACAAGACAAGGACCGGATCTCGATAGTTCTGACGTTTCTGCTGCGGCAAGATCGTACGCCAAGCGTCTTCGGTGCTGCCCATTACGGCACGAACGAATTGCTCATTTTCCTCGGGAGGTTTCCCGGTGGAATTGCTTGCGGTCGTCGGCGCCTGAGTTTGCTGCTGCTGCGAAGCGGTGTCGAGAAACTGACGCGGGTCGGCGCCGAGCAAGCACGCGATCACCGCAATTATCAACATGCCGATGCCGCCGCCACCCATTGCAACTCCGCGACCCATGCCTCGCCTGTCCTCAATATTCGAACTTTGCCGTTGATCTCTCCATCGCATAGTTGTTAATCCCGTTTGCTGTCTTCAGATTTGACCAAATTCTAACATTCTTTGAAGGCTATTCGAAAGAAACATCAAATCTTAACCGAACTAGGCGCAACGATTTTCTTTTGCTAAACCTTGACATAAGTAGATTTAGAGGCTTATTATCGGAACACGTCGAGTCACCGTTGTTTATTTCCACGATTAGACCTTTCAGGGAGGAAATAATGATCAAACTAGACATCGTCAACCAAGTTGCCGATCGGACAGGAGTTTCGAAACAAAAGGCAGAGCAGGTTGTCGATTCGCTCTTTAATGCTATGAAGGACGCCCTTACTGCGGGCAAGCGGATAGAATTACGCGGTTTTGGGGTATTTGTTGTCAAACCGCGAAAGCGCGGTGTTGGCCGAAATCCGCGTACCGGAACGGAAGTGCCGATCCCGGCGGGTAAGACGATCCGGTTCAAGCCGGGTAAAGAACTTACGGCACAGACCGTAAAGGATTAATTTTTTCAGTTCAACGGGTCGCAAGCCTAAAGTGAGATTTTGCTACACTTAAGGCTTGCGATCTTTTTTATGCAGGAAATTGAGCCGTTAGGTATTCCAAACAGATTCGAGCGCGAAGCGATGCGGCCTACGCTTCGTGCTTACGCCTTTCATCTATGTTTACTTGTAGTTACTCTCGGAACAGCGACCATCGCCGGAACGCTTTACCCTTTTGGTTCCGTCGCGATATTGCCCGAGGCCGATCCGCAAAGCGCCGCTGAGTTGGTCCAGTTCATTTTTTCGCTCCCGGCACGATATATCGTTTTGATCGGTGGTGTTATCGGTTCGCTCGCGACCGATTGGGAGCTGCTCCAGAACGGGCTGAAGTTCTCTATTTCGCTGTTATTTATTTTGATCTCACACGAAATGGGGCATTATATCGCGTGCCGGATCTACGGTGTTGATGCGACGCTTCCGTATTTTATCCCTACTCCGCCAATGATCGGCCCGGCGGGAACCTTCGGTGCCTTCATTAAAATAACGTCGCCGATGCCTTCGCGAAAAGCGATTTTCGACATCGGCGTCGCCGGACCGATCGCGGGATTTATTGCACTGATACCAATCGCGGTGATAGGCGTAGCAACGATGCAGACCGTTCCGACTGGCACCCCGGTGCCTGAGGGCGCCATAGTCTTTAGCGACCCGTTGCTGATGAGGGTGATCTGCTCGCTTTTTGGAATTGATCCTACTTATGGGATTGGGAATCCGTTCTATTTTGCAGCTTGGGTTGGCTTGCTTGTCACAGCCTTGAACTTGATACCGTCGGGCCAACTCGATGGTGGGCATGCTGTTTACGCCGTCTTCGGCGAACGAGCCCACTTTTGGACAGGTCGGATCGCGTTTCCTGTGATGACGATATTGTCGATCACGGGCTTTTATTATTTCAACAGTCCAAGCGGATTTCTGATCGCTATTCTATTGGGAATAATGATGCGAGTCGGTCACCCGCAGCCTTGGGATCAAACGCCGCTCGACGGAAAACGCAAGCTGATCGCCTTTGCGACACTTGTCATATTTATCCTTAGCTTTGTACCGTTTCCAATTAAGATAACTTGATCTCAACTACGAGGCGACAGTTTCGGGCAACAGACCCTTTATCTCCTTCACCATTTTCTCCACATCTTTGTGGCCGTCAAGAGCGATCATGAAGAAATCGTAACTTGTCTTGAAGCAAACCATTCCGTTGCCAAAGAACCAGATGCCTTCAAGCATCGGGTTGCCGCCGAGCAGCCAAGAGATCGGCGAGCCGGTCACTTCTTTTGGGTTTAGTACATTCGTCATCATCACGGCGCCGCTTGCGAATGAGAATGCACCGAGCATAGGAGCGCCGATCTTGCGAGCGATGTCGGCTTCGAACCGGATGCTTTCGGCCTTTGCTTCATCCAGATTCCCGGCCGCGATCTTTGCTTCCTGCGATTTCAAATAATCGTTGAAGCTCGAACCAAGCTTTTGGACCGACCATGCCGGTAACGCCGAGTTAAACAGCCAATGTGAGCTAAGACCGGTAAAAACCGCACCGAGCCCGGCACCGACCGCCATCGAGGCGCCGGTCGCCCCCGCCTGTAGTGGATTTTCTTGGATCCAACTTGATGCACTCGAAATAGTACTGAGAGCCGAATCGAATGTTCGTGTCCAACTTGCGCCAAAACTGAACGCTTTTGCGGCACGCGTAGCATTTGTCTCGACCGATCCTTTCGCACCTTCGAAAACTTCGCCTGCCTTTCCGCTGGCCGAAGAGATAACATCACCTGCAACTTTCCCTGCCTCGGATACTACGCCACCGGCCATTTGCCCTGCGTCTTCGGCGGCCTCGCGAAGAGGTTCGCTCGCGTCCCACACTTTTCTAGCTGCACCTTCTGCCGTTTTCAGCGTGCTTTCGGCGACCTTCACGGCCTGTTTACCGACATCGCTTTTTTCAGCCTCCGAAATGATCTTGCCCGCACCTTTTTGAGCCGTTTCAACCACTACGCGGGCGCTTTCGCCGACCTTGTCTTTTAGACCAAGTTGCTTATCGATCTCTTCGAATTTATCTTTGGCATCTTTCTGCCATTTATCGAATCTATCTTTGTAATCGCTCATATTC
>JBBSKW010000098.1:0-12968 GCA_038256005.1 Pyrinomonadales bacterium | reverse complement strand
TGACAGAGCTCTCCGCGAGATGACCGGCGAAGATAAGAAGATCATCAAGTTTCTGCAGAAACATTCCGAGGTCGCAGAAACCGTCAGCCGCTTTGCCGAATTGCTTCGGTATCTTCTTCCGTTTTATCGGGCAGAAGGAAAATCTTACTTGTCGATCGGTATTGGCTGCACGGGCGGCCGCCATCGTTCGGTGATGGTTGCGAACCAACTCGCCGAGCGGCTAGCGTTGCCGGAATACGAAATTTCGGTTACACATCGCGATATGCGAAAATGAGAATGTCATGAAAAAAGTAGGCGGAGTGATCGTTTCACACGGCCAGGTTGCCACCGAACTGTTGGCTGCGGCCGAAACCGTGGTTGGAGACCTTAATCATATCGTTGCGGTCTCGATCGGATGGCACGACGACGTTGAGATCGCGCAGGGCGAGATCGAACGGGCGATCGCGCAGGTTTCCGAAGGCAGCGGCGTGTTGATCCTGACGGATATGTTTGGCGGAACGCCGACTAATATCTCGGCGATGTTCATCAAGGATGGCGAGGTCGAGCTGGTTACCGGCGTTAATCTGCCGATGGTGATAAAGCTGGCGTCACAGAACAAGGAAATGACGCTTTCCGAGATAGCGATCGCCGTCGAAGAACAGGGCAAGCAATCGATCTACCGCACGGGAGCGTTGCTCGAACCGCATAAGGCCGGGAAGCGATGATCGAGGGCAACGTTCGCATCGTAAATCGGCTTGGGCTTCACGCGAGAGCGGCGGCGCAGCTAGTTCGGCTTGCGGGCACGTTCAAAAGCAAGATCATTCTCACCCGTTCCGATAATGGTTTTTCCGCCGACGCAAAATCGATCCTGAACATACTTACGCTCGCCGCCGCAGAAGGAACCGAAATAAAGCTTTCCGCCGATGGTGCGGACGAGCAAGAAGCATTTGAAGCCGTTGCCGGGTTGATCTCGAACCGCTTCGGCGAATCGCAATAGTTTTTTATGAGTCTCAATGATTTTCCGGGTAAAGGTAAAAAAGTTTCGCTTATCGGCGTGCCTCTTGGCTTTGGTGCGGGCAAGCAGGGAAGCGAACTGGGCGTTGATGCAATGCGGCTATCGCGCGTCCGCGACCGGTCGTTGATCGAACACATCGAGGATCTCGGATACGCGGTCGATGATCGCGGTAATGTCGAGATAATCAAGCCCAATTACGTCGCGGAACCGGGCGACAACCCCAAATATTTGCCTGAGATGGTCGCGTCGTCAAAGAACATGGCCGAAGCGGTAAAAAGTTCGCTAAAGATGGGCGCGATGCCGGTAATTCTCGGCGGCGACCACAGTATCGCGATCGGTACTGCGTCCGGAGTTTCGTCTTTTTTCAAAGAACGCGGTGAAGATATTGGTCTAATTTGGTTCGATGCCCATGCCGACATAAATTCACCCGAAACCAGTTCGTCCGGGAACATTCACGGGATGCCGCTCGGGGTTTTGCTCGGAAACGGGATCGACGAACTCATTAAGCTCGAAGGTTTTTCGCCAAAGATCAAGCCCGAGTTCGTCGCTCACATCGGCGGACGCGATCTTGATGCCGGCGAACGCAAGACCGTCCACGATCTCGGCCTTCGCGATCAATTTTTTACGATGAGCGATATCGACAAACGCGGGATGCTGGCCTGTGTTGAAGACGCGATCGCCATAGCATCAAAGGCTGCGGGAGGTTTTGCCGTCACTTTTGATGTCGATATGATCGATCCGCGGTTCGCTCCAGGTTCCGGCACGCTTGTTCGGGGTGGCGCGACGTATCGCGAGGCACATCTCGCCCTCGAACTCATCGCCGAACACGGCGGAATGCGTTCGTTCGAGATCGTTGAAGTAAATCCGCTCCTCGATCAATCAAACATCACTGTCGAGCTAGCCTGCGAACTGATCCTCTCCGCCCTCGGTAAAACCATCCTTTAAAGCCTTGTCGCCGGGCTCTTGAACAAGAGGTGAATCTCGGGTTCTTTATGGACAGCCTTTCCAGAATATTTTCTGCGGGTGTTAACGTCGTGCGATGATAATTGCCCGAACATATGGACGTGTATGTGCGACAAACGACATACGAAGATTGACAAAGAGGTTTGTTTTTGGCAACCTCTTTTCAGTTTACGATTGTTCATTCCTGAAAATTGAAAGAAAATTAAAAGATTGCTCACCCGAAACCCTCCCGGGAATCGATGAGCAATATGGAGAGGCACTTAAACTGTTGTGGGAGGCGGTTTGAGTGCCTTTCCGCTTTTAAGTATTTATATTTCGCGTGAATTTAGTTACAGAACTAACTGTCGAACCATTCATCTTTGCGCGTGACAGGCGGATCCTCAACATCTACTCTGATCGTGCGAATAACTGGTTCAGCTGTGCGGAAGACTGTGTTAATCGTTCTATTTTTGCGTTGGGAGTTGCCGATATCTGTGCCATTCGGCCGCGAAAATGGATACATCGGTGTGGTTACCGGCTAATCCGCAAAGCACTCTGTCTTGTCGTATTCTTCCTTAACTACCGCGTAACACTCACATGATGCAGCTTGTAGTCCATCGTGGTCTGCTATCGTCACGTTTCCGCGGACATACGTGATCAAGCCTAAGGTCTGAAAGCTACCTGCGGCAATAGAAACGCTAGTGCGTGTTGCTCCGAGCATCAGGGCGAGAAATTCATGAGTTAGGTAAATATCCTTTCCCGCAACTCGGTCGTGACACAGTAAAAGCCAGCGTGCCAGCCTTTGATCAATATTATGTAACCGATTGCAGAGCGTGGTCTGGCTGACCTGAATTAAAAACTTGCTAACAAATGCGAGCAGCAGCCCGCGGGTGTGTGCAGATCGTTCGAACTCCGCAATAACATGCCGCGTAGCGATCCGATGCCCGCCATTGGCGATCTGGATCATCGATTCATTGGGCGACGAAGTTCGTCCCATTACAACTTCTAGCCCGACGGCACCTTCGCATCCAACGACGCCGATCTCGGTAGTACGGCCCTCCTCCGTAATCGCAACGATAGACGCCATCGAAGTGTTCGGGAAGAAGACATACTCGATCGGATCGTGAGGCAGATAAAGAATTCTTCCGAAGTACGCGTCGATCTCTTGAAGATTCGGAAGGAATCTTTCAAGAGCGTCGGGCTTCAGGCCGTTTAAAAGATAGTTGTTCGACAGAAAGGACGTGTGGGTATCCATTTCTCCGTTTAGTAAAATGAAACTAAAACTGTGAACACGCCGGAAATAACTAAGGAGTGTATGTCGAGAGGAATATATCACGGTTTTTAGCGTGATATCTGCCCCATAACGGACAAAACTAAGAATGGGGACTTTTAAGGTACTAGAACGGATGCATGCATTCTCTCGGGGTCGCCTTCCCTAATAACGTACGCATCCGTTCGCTTGGAGGAAAAGAAATGATGAGGCGGAAGTCAGTTCGAAAGCGGGAAGTTACCTTTTTACAAAGGGAATTACGTTATCGGCAACGTTCTGGTATGTCTCGTCTGTTCGCGGAAAGTAATTAGCAGGCTCGATGATCTGAACCGAATCCTCGATCCACCAATTGTCTTCGTCAACCTTCGTTTCCGGACGCTTGCCCGCTCGCAATATTTCGTTGATCTCAGCACCGAGGTCGCCTTCGAAAGGTTTCTTAAGATAGGCCGTTGCTCCGGCGTCAAATGCCCTCTGCATGTCGTTAGGAAACGCGAGAGCCGAATAAAATACAATGGGTTTTTCGGGTGCAATCTCGCGAAGATCGGCACAAAGCTGAAAACTTTCGCCATCGGGAAGTTTCCCGTCAAGCAAATAGAGGTTGAACTCGTTTTCGAGCGCGATGGTCCACGCGTCCGCACGCGTAGTTACCGAATGAACCCTTATACCGGCCAAATCAAGCGTTAGGTGAACCATTTCACGCGTGTCCTGGTCGTCTTCGAGAAATAAAATGAATGGCTGAACGGGAGATATCATCGTTAGTTACACTGTTCGCTTAAATTAGAATGGTTAACTAGTAGTGATTTTAGCACGCAGATCAGTCCCGGTTTGTTCGCTATCTAACAAAGCCGTCGGTTTCTGATCTTTATCTGTGGTGTATTGTTAAGCGGGCTGCTGATCTAAAGGGTCTTCGCTGCTGATTATCCTGTTGCGGCCCGCGTTTTTTGCCTTGTAGAGGTTCGCATCGGCGGCGGATATCAGCTCTTGTTCAGTATTCTCATCGCCGGGGAACATAGTCACGAGCCCAACGCTGACGGAGACCGTCGGCTTCGTCGGGGCCTTCTCATTTGGGATCGAGAGTGAGGCGATCTCGTTCAAAAGCTTCGTTACGGGCACCAGAGATTGATCAGTGGTCGAATTCCCGAAGATCAACGCAAATTCCTCGCCGCCATAACGGGCAAACATGTCGGTCGGCCGCTTGGTCATGCGATTAAGGACTTCGCCGATCTGAACAAGGCAAGCATCGCCATACTGATGGCCGTAAGTGTCGTTCAGAAGTTTGAAATGATCGATATCAAGGAGAGCAAGCGATATCGCAGACCCAAGCCGCTTGCAACGCTTCCATTCATCCGCGAGAAATTGGTCGAAAAACCGGCGGTTAGGAACTTTGGTCAGCCCATCGATGCGGGAAAGATTGAGAACATGCTCTTCGGCCGCCTTTCGTTCGGTAATGTTCTTGTGCGAAATTGCG
Source organism: Pyrinomonadales bacterium (assembly GCA_038256005.1). Classification (GTDB taxonomy): domain Bacteria; phylum Acidobacteriota; class Blastocatellia; order Pyrinomonadales; family Pyrinomonadaceae; genus OLB17. Next base: position 8,294 of record JBBSKW010000098.1, on the reverse strand, counting down.
TAATACGCCTCGCTACCGGTTTTGAGCGGAGTCACGGACATAGTAAACCAACGTTTTTTGCGGGGACTGTGGCAAGGATAGTCAATATTGAACACGTCGACCGATCCATCTATCAGTTTTCGGATTCCGACCGCGGCGTTACCGCCGAGATGCTCGCCTCGTTTGCCTGAATCATCACAAACTTTGAGATAATTCCAAGTTCTCCACTGTTCAGGCTGGATCTTGCAATTATTTTCCACGCCAAAGCGCGACCAAGCTTCATTAACGAACAGGATGGATCCTGTGCCGTCGATAACAACGATTTGCTCAGCGACGGAATCTAGTACCGATCTAAAGAATTCGTGGGAGTGAATCATTTATTTTTGTCCTTATTCAACCGGATGAGACGGTTAGAATCTTGAATTGCTTTCCTATGATGCGGAAGTGAGAGGAAAGGGGCGAAATATCGTCGGCGAATGTCCGCCGCCGACCATTTTAGTTTACCATTCTGTAACACTACCTTCAAGCCTTTTTGAATTGTCAGTTTAAGGGCTTCGGTGTAAGATTCAATCTGGCGTTTTTCATCACTTTCCTAAACAATATGAAAACACGAGTAGGTGTTATATTTGGCGGGCGTTCGGGAGAACACGAAGTTTCGGTGCGTTCGGCAAAAGCTGTGATCGAGCAGATAGATGGCGAGAAGTATTCTGTCGTCCCGATCGCGATCGATAAAGACGGACATTGGCTGAATCCTGTAAATTCGGCGGCGCTCTTTCCCGAAGAGATCGCTAGGCAATTGCTCGACGGAATCGACGGCCCCGACGGCGCGTTTGGGATGTTGCCGGATAGAAATTACAACGGGCTGACCGCGATTGCGGCGGGCGATAGTCCGAGCATCGGGCTCGATGTCGCGTTTCCTGTGCTTCATGGAACATACGGCGAAGACGGAACGATACAAGGCTTGCTCGAGATGGCGGATATTCCGTATGTTGGGTGCGGCGTGCTCGCATCTTCGTGCGGCATGGACAAAACGGTGATGAAGGTTTTGTTCCGCGATGCGGGTTTGCCGATCTGTAAACACGTTTGGTTTCTCCGAAGCGAATGGGAAGCGGACACGGACAGAATGGTTGGAGTCGTTGAGCGGACGCTGGGCTATCCTGTGTTCGTTAAACCCGCAAATCTCGGTTCTTCGGTGGGAATTTCACGTGCCAACGATTCGATCGATCTACGTAAAGCGGTGGAATTTGCGGCGGAATTCGACCGCAAGATAATCGTCGAAGAAGCCCTGTCGATGCGCGAGATCGAATGTGCGGTTCTAGGCAATGAAGAACCGGAAGCAAGCCTGCCCGGCGAATATATTATCCGCGATAGTTCGAAAACGTTCCTTGATTACACAGAAAAATACGCGGGGACTGGAAATAATCAGTTCATCGTACCGGCTCCGGTGTCCGAAGAATTGTCAGCGAAGATCCGCGAGATGGCGATCAAAGCGTTCAAGGCGGTAGACGGTTCGGGTCTCGCACGCGTCGATTTCTTCTTGCGAAACGATAACGGAATGCTGCTAGTGAATGAAATAAACACGCTGCCGGGATTTACCGAAACTTCGGGCTTTCCAAAAATGTGGGAAGGCTCGGGCAAGCCGTTCTCCGAGGTGATCGATAATCTGATCGTCTTGGCGATCGAAAGGCACGCAGACCGCGTGCGAAACAAAACTTCGTTTGGAAGTTAGCAATAAACAAAAGGGGGAAGAAATATGTCAGTAGCAAAAAATATCGAGATAACATCCACTTCGACCGTGGGTTTTGAGGATGCGATAAAGAAAGGGATCGAGCGTGCGGCTCGTACGATCGACAATCTGCGAGGTGCGTGGGTTAAGGAACAGAAAGTAAATATTACGGACGGAAAAGTTACGGAATATTGTGTAATGATGATCCTGACGTTCGTTCTTTCGGACGACGAATAGCTATTTCGCCTTTTCGGCGTGGTATCCTTTGCGGGTTCGTATGGTCAGATTTGGCCGTGCGACCCGCAATTCTAATGCCCGCCACTTACCGTCCTTCTTCTCATTCTTCGGCGAAAAACCGATCGTGTATTGAGCACCGAGTTCGGCGACGATCTTTTCAAACGCCTCGCGCATTGCCGCTCCGCCAGGCGACGCGACAAAGGTTCCGCCGCTCCGTTCCGCAAACTTCTTAAGTGTTCCCGCAGCAGACATTCTGTCGCGAGCAGATGCGTTCGGCGAAGACATATCGACCGTATAGATGACGGCGTTGGCCGCAAGGGCTGCTTTAAGAGCCGCATCAGACGAACGGCCGCTCATTGTATCGGCTCCGTCCGACAATACGATAATTGCTCGGCGTTTTTCGGGACGCTTGCTAAGCTCGATGGCGGCACGATAAACAGCATCGTTTAGCACGGTCATTCCGTACGATTTGAGATCGAAGATCTTGTCAGACACGTCGCGGCTGTTTGAGAAGTCTTGAACGAGCACGACCTTCGAATCAAAGCGGTATATCGAGGTATTATCGGAGACACGAAGACCGTCGAGAAACCTGATGGCCGCGGCACGTGCGAGGGAAACGCGCCCTTCCATGCTGCCGGACGTATCGAGCAAGATGACGGCAGCAAAGGGTGTCTCTTCAGCCGCAAACAGCTCGATCGCTTGTTCAACGCCGTCTTCGAAAAGCGAGAATTGTTCTCTCTTAAGCCCTGCGACGCTCTTGCCCGACGCGTTCACAATCGATGCGTTCATCACGACGATCGATGAATCCACCTTCACCACGTCATCCTCTTCGATCTGTGCAAAAAAACTGCTGGACAGGGCGAAGAAGATCAGAAGGAAAGGGCCGAAACGCGCGTAAGATTGCATCGCAGAAGGCATGTTGGCTATTTTTTGAGTCGTAGGAAACGGGCAACTGAGATGATCATATTCGAGCTTTGGATGGCGGCCGCTGAGACCGTAAAGCGACTCGATTTCTTCAACTCGCTCACGAGATTCACGGTCGAGGTGCGAAGAAAGGTAAAAGCATCCTTAATGCCTGAAGAACTTCCGACCTCCTTCTCTAATTCGACCAACGCCTGCTTATCTGAATCGCCGCCCAGATCTTTTCGGATCCGCAAAACGACCTTTTCAAGGGCTTCGAGATCACGGAGATCGTTAGCCGAAAACTCATCATTCTTCTCTAAAGCAAATTCGAGCTTTTCCGAAAGTATCAGAGCTTCCTCGCCGCGATCAAGCATTTCCTCATGCTCTTTTCGTTCACGGTCGATGCGATTTTTGGAAAGCCGTTCGCGGATCGATTTCGGCCGATCATCTTCCTGGGTTCCCTGACGGCTTGGAAACGTAGGCGCGGTGATCTCGCCCGGAACAGGAGTTTGGCCGTACGCGGCGAAACCAGATATTCCTGTCGCGAGGGAAAACATCAAACAGAATTTAAGAGCCATCAACATCAAACTTTATTGATCGATCGTCTGTGGGGCATCCAAAATGTTTCCGGTTAAGCTTTCTACAAGCTTCGTCAAGAACTCTTCCTCGGCAAGCCCCGAACTTGTAAGCGTGCGCCATTCCGTGAACAGACCGGTTCCGGCACGGCCTTCCACCTTGGCATTTACCGAGATATTGTTCTTGATGCCATCGATCGATTGGACCTGAATGGTTAGAGAAACTTGCGCCCGCGACCAGGCTGTATCTGCATAGTCCAGAACGGCGTAACGTTTTATTTCATTCGTCGCGATCACCTGACCCTTACCGAACACGTAAGGCTGAGTAACAATGATGCCTTCCGTTAATCTCGACGATGCTTCATCAACCACCACCTTCCTTTCTTTAAGAACTTCCTGGATCGCTGCAACCAGTACGTCCCGACGGCCATTCATCGGGTACGGGTTCGCAAGTCGGTCGCGAACCTGTGTTTTGCCTTTGCCCCAATTGAATGAACGATTTACGTCGGTCGGTCGGGCGGTCGCCTTATTCGTGTCGTCCTTAATAGTTTGCGTCTGCGTATCTATTCCTTTTTGGGCAGGTGCTGCAGCAAACCCGAAGAAGATCATGGTGATGACCGCTAATTGATTCTTCATAAAATTAAAAGCGAAGCAACAACGAATATAACCCAGTTTGACGCTCACTGTGAAGTACGATGTTTTAAGGCCTGCGATGGTTGTAATGACAGGGTTATTGGTTCCTTTCTTTTTGGTTGTGCTGAAGTTCCCACAGCAAAAACTGTTTGAGGAATGCGTGATGCGCGGCGAAATTTGCGATCGCAAGCCCGGGCAAACCATCGAGATATCCGGCCTTCAGCAAATAGCTTCGGAAAAATGCCGAAGGGCCAGCGAGGAGTATCTTTGAGTAAGTAGATCTACGGCCTGCCTCGAACATCGCCCTTGCAGCAAGCGGTGCGTATCGTTCACCGATCATCTTGTGATGATGTACAGCATTTTGCACGCTGTAATGAAGGATGTCTCCTTTTAGCTTTCCGACGCTTGCTCCGGGCGTCATCTCAACAGATTCGTGTACCGGAACGCTTTTCCAGCGACCCTTTTTTCGATCATAAAGCCTTAGTTGGGCGTCGGGATACCACCCGGAATGGCGGATCGGACGGTTCATATAGAACGCGAGCCGAGGGATCTTGAATCCATCGTAGTCGGCCTTGGTTGTTTTGAAACTGATGATCTCCTTTTTGAGTTCGGGCGAAACTTCTTCGTCAGCATCGAGGCTGAAGATCCAATCGTTTTCAGCCAACTCGTCTGCAAACTGCTTTTGATCCGAAAATCCAGTCCAATTTCTGTGTGAGACCCTCGCCCCGAACGATTCGGCGATCTCGATCGTTTTGTCCGTGCTGCCGGAATCAACAACGACTATCTCATCGGCCCAGTCGAGCGATGAGAGCGCTCGGGCGATTGCAGCCTCTTCATTCAAAGTGATCACGGTCGCACTTATTTTCACGAAGCAAATTGTCGCAGAGAATGTTTCGATAATGAAATGCAAAAGCGGCCGCAAGCGATGTGCTTCGGCCGCTTCTGATGAAATGTTCGATGCTTAATTATCGTCGAGCGGTGATTCGAGCTGGATGTTGTTTCGCTCAAGCGTTACCGACGTGACCCGATGCAGATCGGCGAGGGCTTTTTGATAATCTGTTTCCGCTCTGATCTCCGAATTCCGTGCGTTCGTTAGTGTGTTCTCACGTTGGAATAGTAAGAACGTCGTTGATCGTCCGGCATCCAAGAGGCGTCGCTCGCCTTCGAGCTGGATCTCTGCGTTCTCACGAGCTCGCCGTGAGGTTGCGACAAGCTGGCGAGCAGTTTCGACCGCCTGCACCGCGTTGCGAACTTCGACAACAACTTGCTGTTCCTGAGCACGAGTCTGTGTCGCAAGTTGATTTTGAATAATGCGGGCACCGGCGAGATTCGCTTTCGCTGTCTCATTCCGCAAAGGGAACGAGATCGTCACACCGAAAGAATAATTCGGTGCGTCCGATCGGAAGAGATTCTGGAAGGACCGTCCAAATCCGCCAAAAAGATAAGACGGACCGGTCGGCACGATTATCGGGTCATTAATGATCGGGGGAAGTATAGGATTGCTAATGGCACGGAGCTGATTGATTGCGTTAAAGAAGCGGCGGTCACCCACTGATGTGTAGAGGCTGCTTACAAATTCTTCGTTGTTTCCGCCGCGGGCGATACCGTCGAGCGAGACCGTTGTGTTGAAGTCAAGCTGCGGTTTTGTTTGATTGCGAAAGAACTTGATATCAATTTCGTTGATCTCGTTCGCAGTTTTCAGACGGCGAAGTTCGTATCGGTTGGTCAGAGCGTCCTGCATCGCCGCGTCCAGATTCACCGCTGTTGCTGCGATCACAGGAACGTCAGTCGGAATATATGTCTGCGACCATTCTGGCGATGTAGTGTCTCGCAAAATGAGCTGTTTTAGACGGTTTTCAAAAATGCTTATCTGCTGCGTCGCGCGAAGTACACTTCCTTCGCGGGTGGCCAGTTCGGTTTCGACCTCAGCCCGGGCGATCGGCGCCGCCGCACCGGCATCGATACGGGCCTGGACCAGGCGAAGATTCTCGCGGGTTAATTCAAGATTAGCCTGCTGATTTTGCCGATCGCGGAGAGCGAAGACCAAATCCCAGTAAGCACCTTGCACTTGGCTGATGGTTTCGATCGTGGTTCGGCGGAAATCGAAATCATTTTGCTCGAGCCGTTTTCGTGCGATCTTAAGATTTCGCCGTGTGTTGTCTATTCCAAAATTGCGAAGAAGCGGTTGGGTATAACGAAACCCAAGACTTGAGAACGAAGTTGCCGATGATCCCGACGAACCAAGCGAACCCGAGCTGAGCTGAGCCTGGGCGAACGCGTTCTCAGTTCGGTTATTGTTGAAGAAGACCGAATAATTTCCGCCGCCCGGCTGAATGAAATGCTGCATACTCGAATTGACGTTGAAGTCACTCGTTGCTGAAGAACCGGTGTTTGAATTACGTGTGTAGGTCGGTGAAATAGTAAAAACCGGATCGTACGCACCGCGGATCGCGCGGATCTGCGTCGCCTGAAACCGAACGTCATCCCGTGTTATCTCAACCGTGTTGTTGTTCTGGAGTGCTCTTGCAATCGCGTCCGAGATCGAAAGCGGAACAGTTTCAGCGTTCTGAACACCCAGACGAGCGAGCAAATTAACATCCGCTGAAAGGGTTGGCCTTTCCCTGTTTTTCGGAGTGCTGAAATCAGGCTTATCACGAACAACAACAGCTTGCAGAATATCGCGAACCGCAGTCTGTTCATTATCTTGGGCGCTCGTGCTGCCGACTGCCGCGCAGACAAGAACGATACACAAAGCAAAAGTCTTTGGACTTAAAAACAATTTCATTGATAAAGGCTCCGTCTTTGGAAACGAGCAAAAAGCGGCTCAAAAACTCAAACCGATACTACGACCTGGAAAATCACATAGTTTCAACAATTTTGGGACGAACCGTTCGGTGAGCTTCGTATACTGACTAAATCTGGCTGCGTTGAATTTTACCTGGTTTTACGATATCTTCAAGGGTTTAAAGAACAAAACTATCGCAATTCCTCTGGAGGCAATTTTAATAAAATGGGTATTAAAGTCGGCATAAATGGTTTCGGTCGTATCGGCCGCAACGTTCTTCGCACCGCTTTGGGTGACAGCGACATCGATTTCGTAGCTGTAAACGACCTGACAGACACAAAAACGCTCGCACATTTGCTGAAATACGATTCGGTGATGGGCAATCTGGATAACGAAATCAAAGCCGACGGCGATACGATCACGGTAGATGGCGACTCATTCAAGGTCTTCTCAGAAAAGGATCCGGCTTTGATCGATTGGGAATCGGTCGGAGCGGAGATCGTTATCGAATCCACGGGCCGCTTCACGAATGCTGAAGATGCAAAGAAACATCTTCGCGGATCGGTGAAGAAAGTGATTATTTCGGCTCCTGCAAAGGGCGAAGACGTAACGATCGTGCTCGGCGTGAACGACGAAATGTATGACGCCGCGAATCATCACATCATTTCGAACGCCTCATGCACGACAAATTGCCTCGCACCCGTAGCGAAAGTGATCCACGAGAATTTCGGTATCAAGAATGCCTTGATGAACACGATCCACAGCTACACGAACGATCAGAACTTACTTGATCTTCCTCACAAAGACCTTCGACGTGCACGTGCCGCAGCGATGTCAATGATCCCAACATCGACTGGTGCCGCAAAAGCTGTAGCGTTGGTCATTCCTGAACTTAAGGGCAAGTTCGATGGCATTTCGGTGCGTGTACCCACGCCGAATGTTTCGCTTGTTGATGTTGTGATGAACGTCGAAAAGGCTACTTCAACCGAGGAAGTCAACGCAACTTTGAAAGCAGCGGCGAACGGACCATTGAAAGGGATCCTTGCATTCTCCGAAGAACCGCTCGTTTCGATCGACTTCAGGGGCAATTCGAATTCGTCCATCGTCGACGCCGAGAACACAAAGGTTATCGGTGACACGTGCATAAAGATCCTTTCGTGGTACGACAACGAATGGGGATATTCATGCCGAGTCCGTGATCTTGTTAAATTCATTGCGGAAAAAGGACTTTAGAATTAAAAAATTGAATGCGGTTTTTCGCGTTGATAGCGATCGGAGCTTTTCTCGCCGCGTTGGCGTTTCTTGGCCTCGCTTACTTCAGTTATGCGGAGTTAAATTCGTTTTATTCGATTTTCGACCACTACGGAATATCGTTTGAGACGGCACGGGAGAACCCAAACGTTGCAGAAACTGAGTGGAACTTTAAATTTGTAATCGCGCGGTTCCTAATTGCAGC
>JBBSKW010000097.1:0-12994 GCA_038256005.1 Pyrinomonadales bacterium | reverse complement strand
CGGATCGCGGCCGAAATAGACTCTTCCGTAACGTTACCGATGACCACCTCAAAGGCACGCTTGTCTGCATTTCGTGTAAGAAGCTGGGACAATTTCCCTGTAGCTGAGAGCTTTCCACTGCGAAGGATCGCGACATTGTCACAAAGTGCTTCGACGTCAGAAAGTATATGGGTTGACATGAAAACGGTGGTGCCTTTTGCACGAAGTCCGGCGATCAGTTCACGTATCTCACGGCGACCGATCGGGTCGAGTCCGCTCATTGGTTCGTCGAGAAAAACGATCTCCGGCTCATTGATCAGAGATTGTGCGATACCCACACGCTGGAGCATTCCCTTTGAATATTTACGAAGCTGTTTGTTCCAGTCTTTCTCTGCCAGCCCCACCTTTGTGAGAAGCTCCTCGATCCTGGTTTTGCGAATCTCAGCAGAGAGCCCGAAGATCTCGCCGAAATAGTTCAGGAGTTCACGTGATGTCAAATAGTCGTAGAAATAAGGATTTTCCGGACAATATCCGATCTTGTGGTGCATCGCAGTGTCCGAAATATCTCGGCCAAGGATCTTCGCCGAGCCTTCGGTCGGGAACAACAGGCTCATCAATATTTTAATGGTCGTCGTTTTTCCTGCCCCGTTTCCGCCAAGAAAGCCGAAGATCTGCTCGGGTTCAACCCTTAGCGACAGCCCGTCCAAGGCACGCACTCTTTTCTTTTTCCAGAAACCGACCTCGTAATCTTTTGAAAGATTTTCTATCTCAACAATGTATTCCATAATTTTGATCAGGCTTCTGAACGGTGATCATTCGAACCTTCGGGGTATTTTTGTATTAATTCCCAGATCGGCTTTGCAGGTTCGTTGCTCGATTCGATACGGAAAGCCGAGCGGATCAACGATCTCATTTTGTTGATTAACTGAAAAAGAACGGCTACGTGGGAGTTCGATGTTCTTAAGCGCTGGGATAAGTTCGGACAGATTCGCGGGACATCTTCCAGTCTTCTCTTTTGCGATCGCAAGTTGCTCGGTCAGTTTATCGCGCTCGTCCAATGAATCTATCTCAAGGACACGCAATTCAGCATTGTCTTTTGTCTGCTGATCTTCACCTTCTGCAACAAGTTGTAAATACATTTCGCGGGCCGTATCTCGACTTCCGCCGCGTGACTTCATTGAAGCGGCCATTTCGCGCATGAACGGTGCCGCTCCTGAAATTTGGGCACCTTTCGAGTAAGCTTCGGATGCTTTTTCAAAGTTCTTTCTTCGCCAATGAATGTAGCCGAGATAGTGATAAAGCCGCCAGTTATCGGGATTGTTGGCGATCCCTTTTTCGGTAAGGGCAATCGCGTGATCAACTTCGATGGCGGGAAGAACGGTCGCTCCGTACGAATACGCTGCGATAAATCTAGGATCCATTTCGACCGTGTTGTTAAGGTATGGATATAACAGCCGCGGATTCAAGGCGCTAAGGTCGTCCAGATTGATTTGATCCAACCCGACGTTCGAGATCTTCCCGCCAATATATTGAAGCGAATTCATCCAATACCAGTCCGCAACCAATCCCTCGGCGCCGAAAACGAATCCTTTAAACTGTACTGCCTGCAATGACAGGTCGTCATCCAAATAATTTTGCGGAAGCGGCGGCCGAGTTCTGTCGAGGTACTGCGTCACCCCGATCGCCATTGTGAAACAGGCAGCGATCAAAATCACTTTCATCAAAGTATTTATTGGCTGCGATCGCATTCGGTCCTTATTTGAAGTTTCGTTGAGCGAATATCAATATCGCGCCGGCTACTAAGATCACGTTCACAAGGAGGGCATAGGCAATCCCACCAAATATCATATTGGCCGGCGGAATCTCGCCGTAAGCAGCATTCGTTACGAACGTGAAATGCGACAGATTCGGCAGAAGGTAGTAGATCGCGCTGAAAACGATCTTGGCCGATTGCGAACCCAAGTTTACGGCAAGCTCGAGTAACGAGGAACTAAAATGCCCGATCACAAAGATGAAGAAAGTCAGTAGTGCAGAAAGTGCCGGTGACGAAAATGAGGAGAAAAGTATAGCTACGGCGGTAATGATCGTAAGCTCGAGAAAGATCAATAGAATCGATCCCCAGATCGAACCAGCAAACTTTCCACCGCCGACGTACAATAGAGCAAGCGAGACTCCGGCACCCATTACGACAACATTCACCGCAAGCGTCAGACAAAGGCCCAGATACTTTCCAATAATAAATTCCGCCCGACTTACCGGCTTTGCAAAGATCGAAAATACTGTTCTTTTCTCGATCTCTTTTGAGACCAACCCGACGCCAACAAATATTGCAATGAAGACGCCGAATACGAGCATCGCATTGAGGCCGATATTCACAATCGTTCGGGTTTCGTGCCCGTCTGTCAGATCGGCAAGCAATACCGCGCAGACGACAAGTAGAAGAACGAACAGGACAAGATTATACAAGACTCGATCGCGAACTGCCTCGCGAAACGTATTTTTTGAGATCGAATAAATGCGATTTAGCACAGCTTAGAGTCCAAAGTGGTTATTGTATTAAAACGAGCGAAAATCCGCAGGACGCGGCCACGCATATTCTAAGCTATTTCGATACTGAGGAAAAGTGTTTACTCAACCACCGAGTCTCGTCACGGTAGACTATCGATCTCCGCTAGTCGAGAATTTCTCCCAAGGGAACTTTACCCGTTCATCCGGGAACCGGATATCGCGTTCAGCGACCACCGCATAGATCGAATCGTAAGGGCGGAGGTCCATTATCTCGGAATGGTTCTTGTTTCGGAAGGCAAGGTCGCTGGCGGCTTTCGGTCCATTATTGATCAATGCCCACCAAGCGTTTGCGTCCTTCAAGCTAATCTCCGCGGCGCGATCAAATTGCAGTTTTGCTTCTTCTTCCTTTCCATTCACCATCAAGAGGGCTGCGTATCGAGTTAGCACAAAAGGCGAGCGGGGATAGAGACGGGAAGCTTCGGCGAAGGTGTTTTCGGCTCCCAAATGGTCGCCAGCGAGTGTTTGGGCGGTCGCTAAATATGAGTAATCTGACGAACGAGCCTGTCCGATCTCGACCGCAGCTTTTAGATACGGAGTCGCTTCGGCATATTGGCCGACTTCCACCAACCTTAGCCCAACGTAATACGGTGCTGTAGGATTCGTGTCGTCGATCTCCATTGCAGAACGATACTTTTTAATCGCCACCGAAATATCGGTCGTTGAATTTGCCCTAATCGTTAAAGCAGAACTAGAAACACGAACGATCGAGAATCCGGCAAGCAGGACACAGGCAAGAATGCCGAAGCCGTACGCAAGTTTTTGGAATCTTGCATAGCCCATTTTTTTGTCGGCCGTTCGTTGCTTCACACGATCTTTAAGGATCAACTTGGATGCCACAGCCAGAACGAAGAAGAATACAAAGCCATTCTGGACCAGACGAAATGAATAAGAGGTTACCAACGAACTTGTCAGAAATACCCCTAAACCCAGAACGGCGGCAAATGCATGCGGCGGAAGATTGGCCCTATGCTTGAATGCTCTAAAAGCTAGAAGTCCGATACCAATTAGGAACCATAAAAAGATCAGTCCCCCAACAATGCCTAACTCGGCTAAGATCTGAGCATATTCGTTGTGGGCGCGTTCCGGAACATTGCTTTCCGATTCCACAAGAACAGGATTATTGAAGTCCTTCGCCGAAAATGATGCACGATACTTGTTCGCTTCGAATCCAAAATTGTCCGCTCCGATCCCGACTATTGGGTTGGCGGTGAACATCTCCGCGGAAATATAGAGCATCAATTTGCGGAAATTGTTACTGCTCGTCATTCCCTCTGCGTTACTCACGCGTCCGACCATAGGTACGCCGGAATCAGTCGAAAAGAGCGAAACAATATGCAATGGGAACGGTGCCGCGATGAACAACGCAATTATTAGAATCAACCTTGGTAGGTATCTCCTGGTCCGTTCGTTGATAAAGACGAATGCTGTAATTGTGACAATAGATATTGCAAAAAGGATCAGGTTGGCTCGGCTGAGGCTCGCGAAGATCAAAAGCCAAAGAACCACTAAAACGGCGATGCCGATCTTGAACTTGCGGCCGGAAAGGGCGAGCGTTCCAACCATTAACAACGGAAAAAGAGTATTGATCTGCTCGCCGTACTTTGAATAAATGATGCCAATGGACGATCCGCTTTCGAAAATAAGAAGAGTGATGTAGGCGAAGATGGCGAGAATTGCGAAAAAAGAAAGAGCGACGGAGAATGTTGCGATCAACTTACTGTAATTGTGCTCGCGATCAAGAAGGCTACGGACGATCACGAAGAAGACAAGATAGACCGACCAAACCAATGTATGGTGCAGAGCCGAACGCCACGACGCCGCCCAGAGCATTGAAGCCGCACTCCACGCAATAAAAACAATTATAGGAAGTATTAGAACCCGAAATTCGTGGCTAGACGTGCGAAGAAAATGATGGTCTGGTTTGGGCCGCAACAGCCCGTAGACAATTGTTATGAGTAAAAATATTGAAGCGACCAGCTCAACTCGCCAAGAATGTATAAACGTGTCACCCAAAGTACGGATCGGAAATAAAAGCGAAAGCATTACGACGCCAAGCCCAATGCAAAAAAGAGTTCCGGATTCGATCGATCTTATTTTTTCTATCAGTGTGACGTTCATTGCGGGTTGATGGAGGACCGGTCTCGGGGAGATATAGCAGTTGAAACGGGCGGGAAAAGAAAAAAGGAAGCGATCATTTCTAATCGCTCCCTGATCCTAAGTTAAAGAACGAAACCGAAACTAGTTACCCATTGGGGTTCCGCTACTGTACGAAGCACCTGCTGCCGCGCTACCGCCAAGTGCCATAACATTCGTAACTGCGATTACTTCTGCTCCGAGAACACCATCTGTCGCAATACCGAAATTACGCGTTCCTGTTGCGGTAATGCCTGTTGCAGTTGTAGGTCGGGCGATAAATGCAAATGTTGCTGGGGACGGGGTTGCACCCGTGACGACGTTAAAGTTGTTTCCGAGGAATCCGTAGCCGCTTTTCGCTCCGAGTGCCAATGCTCCGTCGATCAAACCGGCGGTATTCAAGCGAGTCATGCCGACAATGTCTACAGCACCAGTACCCGTACCTGCATAGTTACCGTTGCCTGCCGTTGCTTGATAAGTAGCCTGTGCACCGTGCATCGTACGAAGCGAGGAAACTGCTGAGCCTTCATTCGCCGAACGGCGGGCTGCAAGCAGGTTGGGGATAGCGATCGCAGCAATAATGCCGATGATCACGACGACGATCAAAAGTTCAATAAGTGAGAAACCTTTCTGATTTTTCATTTCTAGTTCACAATCTCCTAAAATTTATGCTCAAAGTCTGAATCTACCTTTCCCAGGCACTGTGGCTATTACAAGGCTCGTGCCAAAGAGGAGACGGGAGACATGAGACAGGAGACAGGAGACAGAAGGCGTGTATTTACAGGGTTTAACCTGGTTGCGTGCTGATTATGCGAGTCGGTCAGACTGACGTGAAGAAAAAGGGACGGAGCTAGAAATCACAGATTTTGGTAAGAAGGCATTGACAAAAAGTGTCATTACGCCGGTAGGAAGTTGATTGTCGACGCTTATGACGAGAGAGCCTTTTACTGCTGTTCGGCAAGTGCTGATATCAAACTATTCCCCGCTTCGCATTTGGGCGGACAAGCTTCGAATGTTGTGTTTATCAAGTAGATGGCGGAGTGAACGAACCTGCAGTTGTAGGAGATCAGCAGCCTTGGTTTGATTACCCGCCGTTTTCCGCAGTGCTTCTACAACATAGGTCTTCTCTAGATTCTCCAGGTGGGCAGAAAGATTGATTCCGTCGTCGGGAAGGTCGAATTCGGCATTGATCCGTTCTGGATTGTAGTTGGTAATATGTTCGGGAAATCGTTCGGGCTGGATCTCTTCGCCGCGTTCAAGAGCTACAGCTCGTTCGATCGTGTGTTCGAGTTCACGAACATTGCCGCCCCACATATAAGTTTCGAGCAGCTGCATCGATTTTGGCGAAATGGTTACTTGCCGCCCGGTCTGATCACAGAACTTCCTTATAAAGTGATCCACTAGGTCTGGAATGTCCTCGCTCCGATCCCGCAGAGGTGGCAGGACGATAGGAATTACTGAGATCCGATAGAAAAGATCTTCGCGAAACTGACCATCAAGCGACATCTGCTTTAGGTCACGGTTCGTCGCCGCGATAACGCGGGCATCGATGGTCTGCTCATCATGTGCACCGACTGGACGAATCTTACGTTCTTGCAAAACGCGTAGCAGTTTCACCTGCATCGCCGGCGACATTTCGCCGATCTCGTCCAAGAAGATGGTTCCGGTGTTCGCCGCTTCGAAGAGGCCTTTTCGGTTCGTGTTCGCACCGGTGAAAGATCCCTTCATATAACCGAAGAGTTCGGATTCGAGCAAAGTTTCGGTAAAGGCTCCGCAATTAATAGAGATGAACGGCCGCTCGGCACGCGGACTTAGATCGTGGATCGCCCGTGCCACAAGTTCCTTACCGGTTCCGCTTTCGCCGGTTATCAAAACCGTTGATTGAACCTCCGCTACGGTCTCGATCATCTGAAAGATCGCCTGCATCTTGCCCGAGGTTCCGATGATGTTCTTGACGCTGCCGCGTTCGCGTTGGGCCCGCTTGAAGGCACGATTCTCGACGATCAAGGCTTGCTTCTCAAGCGTCTTTTTAACGATTAGCTTGAGTTCTTCAACATCAAACGGCTTTGTAATAAAGTCGTCGGCTCCGAGCTTAAACGCTTCGCGGGCAGTTTCGACCGACGCATAGGCCGTCATGAGGATCACGCCCAGATCTGGAAGTGTTTCGCGAACTGCACGTAGCAGGTCAATGCCGTCCATATCCGGCATTTTCACGTCCGAGATTATTACATCAGCCTGCTCTTTGCGGATCAGGTCGATGGCTTCGCGCCCATTAGCGGCGGTGCGAATCATATGGCCATCGCCTTCAAATACAAGACTTAAAAGCTGTCGATAGCTTTGTTCGTCGTCAACGATCAGTATGTTTGACATTGGTTTTGGATCGGTAAAGAAACCTGAGGAATGCAGGGAAAACCGCTTTTCTCAACACTTCATTCTCACAGATTGGTGCCATTCTAATCAAGAGGAAACTTCCGTATCATTTCCTTTGACCCTCAAAAACTCGGCAAGGGGCGATTCCGGATCAGCCATCTCCTTGCCTGCTTTTCCGTTTCGGCTCCTTGGGCCGGGTAATTCTCGCGGGAGTTCGACCGTTATTGTCGTGCCTTGCCCTTCCGCGCTTCTTACATTTATTGAACCGTTGTGGTCGCGAACGATCTGGTAAACGATTGAAAGCCCGAGTCCGGTTCCGCCCGACGTAGAATTTGAGAACGGCTCGAATAACTGTTCAACGTGATCAGGCAACATGCCAACGCCGGTATCATCAAATGTTAGCCGAACTCTATCGTTAGGGATCAATGTAACCCGGACCGTCAGAGCTCCGCCATCGGGCATTGCACTTATCGAATTCCGCGCCAAGTTCCATATCACCTGTTTAAGTTGCGAAGCATCAGCCAGCGCGGGCACAGGTTCCGGCGGAAGTATCTCCTCGAGCCTATGATCTTTCGTCACTTCCGGGCTATGCCTTAAGAGCGTCATCGTGTCGCGGACCGCCTCGCAAACGTCCACTTCCGAGAAGTTTCCCGATTTCGGGCGAGCATAACTAAGAAAGTTCGTAATTATGCTGTTTAGCCGGTCCGATTCCCGGAGAATTATTCCCATTAGGTCAGCCTGGATGGACTCCTTAGGTGTATTCGATTCTAGCACCTGGATCGCTCCCCGCATTGCACCAAGCGGATTACGAATTTCATGTGCAAGACCGGCACCAACGCGGCCAACTGCCGCTAGGCGGTCTTTTCGCCTTACGCTTTCCTCCATCGAACGTATTTCGGTCAGATCCTGAAAGGTAATGATCACGCCCGACGTCTCGTGTGTTTCGGAAAACAGCGGCGTAAGGCCATAACCGATTCGGACAGCAAAACCTTCGGGCGTAACAATGTCAGATTCAAACCGCGGGATCTGCTCACCACGCTCGACCGCTAAAGACGAAAGGCTAAGTGCCTCATCAATATTCCCGATCAATTCCTTTATAGAACGGCCGCGAACATCATCGGCGGTGAATCCGGTAATCTCTACAGCCGCAGCGTTGAAAGTATAGATCTTGCCCTCGAGATCCGTTGTGATCAGGCCTGATCGTATCGATTCAACAATTCGTTCGTGGAGTTCTCGTAAGTTCTCAAGGCTCTTTGTCGCTTCAACAAGTTTTTCGCCCGAAGAGCGGCGTTCGGAAAGACGAGCAGCAAGCAGGCCCACTACCAAGAACGCCACGATGTGAAAACTCGCTATCTGGATAAGCCTAGGTACTGACGTGGTTTCCCCTATCCCATCGACGACACCTAAACCGATCAGCACGGCCATCAAGGCAAAGAGTGCGATAGCGACCATGGCCATCATTAACGTTGGTCCAGGTGCAAGATAAATGCTCGCAACGCCAATAACGACGATATAAAGAGTTATGTACGGGGATGTCAGATCGCCGGTTTGCCAAACTAGCCACGTCACGAGGAAGATATCTACGAGGAACTGAGTTCGAACCTGCCAATTCAGATCCTTGCTAAGCCGTAGGACGAGAAGGTAAACCGCCGTCATGCCGACCGAGATCACAAAAACCAGAAACGGTCCCTGCGGAATATCCGATAAGGAAAGGTTGAGCGAGCGGCTGTACCAAACCCAGCCGGTAATTAAGAGCAGAAAGATGACGATCAGCCGGCCAAGAATCAGCGTCTGTACACGTTGCGACGGCGAATTGTTGCCAAGAGGATTATCAATTAAACTTTCCATCAAGCATTAAACAACTATTAATAGATAAGCGACGAGCACGAGAAAATGAAGGAACCTCAATTCGAAGAACGGCCCTGGGGAAGTTTCACGATCCTCGACGGCGGCAAAGATTTTAAGGTAAAACGGATCGATGTGCTTCCTCAGAAACGGCTCAGCTACCAACGCCATAGCCGTCGAAGCGAACACTGGTTCATCGTCCGCGGCACAGCTAAAGTAACACTAAACGGCGACGAAATTCTAGTAATCGCAGGCCATGCGATCGATATCCCGGTCGGAACCGCACACCGTGTTGAAAATCCCGATCCCTCTGAAGTTCTAGTCTTCATCGAAACCCAAACAGGTGACTATTTCGGAGAAGATGACATCGAACGATTAGACGACGATTTCGGCAGAGCATAAGTTGCACAACGAAGATGCAGGTATTGTAAAAGCACACTCATCCCGAAAGCTAATAAGCGTCCGCCGATTCCGACGTCAATTGCCGGTAGTTCACTTAGTGCATGGTGGCGCAAAAATCGAGGCTTTTGCGGTTTTTCGATCTCAATAGCATCATTTGGTTCATTTTTGCCGATTAATGTTCACAATCCGAACTTGCCCGATGTGAACACGTGTGAACAAAAATCGCGGTTTTGCCCATTTTTGTTCCGCACCATACTCGCGCGAGCCGAACAGAGCGGAACAAAAATCAGCGTTTTTGGCGGTTTTGCCGTTTTCTGTCTGGATTCGATGCAGTTTTAATGGATCGGAGAGCCGTTTCGACCTTGCTCACGCGCAGACGTAAGCAACTAGGAACGCGATGATGGTCGGAATCACTTGCGGTAGCGGGTGTTTGAATTTAACCGACGGAAGTTCTCCCGCAAAGGAGCGAAGACGCAAAGAAGACAGGCTAAAGCTTGAACTCTGAACGCCGCAACTCCGGCTTACGCAAATTCTCTTCTGATCCGTATGAATCTGTGGACAAAAACTCTTGTGCTGATCCGATAAGTTTTCAAAGAACCCGACCG
Source organism: Pyrinomonadales bacterium (assembly GCA_038256005.1). Lineage (GTDB taxonomy): Bacteria > Acidobacteriota > Blastocatellia > Pyrinomonadales > Pyrinomonadaceae > OLB17. Next base: position 3,092 of record JBBSKW010000097.1, on the reverse strand, counting down.
AAAGCATTTCCGGATCACCACAATTATCCATCAATAGTTGGAACGCCGAAATAGCACTTGGCGCGATTTGAGCGACTTGGGTAATCTGAGCAATTTGAAAGCATTTGTGGCAGATGTAATGGATCCTGAAGCCGAAAACGGCGAGCGTAGACACCTGCAGACGTTCAACCAACCACCTCAAATCCGGCCGCACGGTTTTGCATCGCTGCCAAACTCACTTGTCGACACGTGCAATTACGTACACACGTTTCTGTCAAATTTTGAATAGTATCAATCAGGCCGCAAATTGTTCGATGTACCTTTTTAGGTCCGCTTGAAGATCTTTGTTCCGATCGTAACCACGTTTGGTTATGAGATCGAGCAAATTGTGGGCGATCGCTATTTCATCTGGGTCTGAGCTTTCTATAAGATTCTGAAGATCAATGATGTCCTTCGAGCGAGTTTTCGGATTAGCAGAGAGGACCTTTAACGCGATCAATGCGGATCGCGATGCGACCGGAACCGTGAGAGCCCGGAATATCTCAATGGGGTATGAATTCTCGACTATCTCTTGCTCGATCCCGCTCGAGGCAAAGAGCAGGTCAACAAAAATCTCTCGCTCGCCTTTGGAGATCATCCTGACAGTTGCCAGTCGTCCCGCGACTTCGCTTTCAAGGATCATTTCCGCCCTATATCCCAAGCCGATCAAGCTTCGAATGATCGATTCGGCCTCAATATCGTCATTCACGACAACGGCAAGGTCAAGGTCATTCGTCGTCCGTACGACCGATCTGAATGAAACAGCAATGCCACCAACAACAGCATACTTCACACCCAATTCGTTCAGGTGCGCAACCACAGCTTTGGTATGTTCTTCAAGATCTCGAATAAGGTCAGGTTCTGAACCGCAAAGTATTCCGGACAACACGGCCAACCCCATCGCCAAACTCAGCTCCGGGCCGGTTCTTAAGCCACTTACAGACCTCGATCTCGATCTGCTCCGGTGTTATATTTGGATTCTTTTCTTTAAGTCTGAAAACAAAGGCACGCTCCGCTAGTTGCTGAAGTTCACCGATCATTTCGAATGTCGCAATTCCGTTTTTCACGTCTTTATTTTACCATGAACACACGGTTTGTGCTGCGCTTTAAACACCTTATGTTGGATAAACATTGAGCATCAGGTTGGAAAATCGCTTGGGCGGAATCTGCTTAATTCGAGTGAAATCAGCGATCCTTTAGCATATGTGACAGATGCAATAAATGGCTCAGTTGGGGCTACGGCGAAAGCGGCTAAGGTATCGTCCGAAGATATTTCTAACGTTAAGTTCTTATGGTAAAATCGAAGCAGTGCCGATTCCTTTCTACGGACAACTAACTGCTCTAATCTTTTTGGTCGTATTTGGAGGAGTTCTTGCGATCACAGTCTTTTTCGCTTGGAAGCAAAGGCTCGAACAACGAAAGGAACCACTGATTGACACCATTCTCGAAACAAAGGATAGAAGGTCGGACCATTCTTTGCTTACAACAGTTCTTGGAACCATGGGTGCCATGACTTTTCTGTTTGGTGGTGGAACGATATTGTATTTGGGCGCATCAGAAACTAATCACTTTCTCAACCTTCCTTTAACGCAGATTCGAGCTTTAAAAATTTCGCGGATCGTCAGCAATAAAACCAATACAGCTGAATTTATTAAATTCGATGACCGCACGGCTGTTCAAAACGCCTTGAAACAGCTAAGTGGCTGCACGGTGTTTCAACGAAATCGCGAAGAACTTTCAAACGGTTTCAGAATCGAAGTATTATTCGACGACGAGAACATTAAGGGAAACGAATTATTGGTATTTCTTAATATTAATCCGCCCAACGGTGAGTTCGGGGTCGTGAACCCGCGAGGCCCTGCGGACATAAACCTCGGTTCCTATTCGTGTCCGAATTCGATGTTTGGGTCCGAGAGAACATTGTTACCCTCTTTCCCAATCCAACTGCTAACTAAATGCCGAACTGCTTTTTGAGGCTCTCGGTGTATGGAGCACGGGCGACGCCTTTTTCGGTGATGATCGCGGTTACGAGATCATTCGGGGTTACATCGAAAGCGTAGTTGCTGACTAACGTGTCGTCGGGCGCAAGTTGAATATCTTTTACGTGAGTAACTTCGCGGATGTCGCGTTCTTCGATAGGTATCTCTTCGCCGGTCGGGCAATTCATATCGACGGTCGAAAGGGGAGCGGCAACATAAAACGGAATGTTGTGACGCTTTGCCAGAACGGCGACCATATATGTCCCGATCTTGTTCGCTACATCGCCGTTCGCGGCAATGCGGTCTGAACCGACGACGACAGCCTGAACGCGGCCTTTTTTCATTACGTGGCCGGACATATTGTCCGTAATTAGCGTTACGGGAATGCCATCTTCCATCAGTTCCCACGCGGTGAGCCGTGCACCTTGCAAATACGGCCGCGTTTCGTCGGCGATTACCGCGATATTCTTCCCTTGGTTCACCGCACCGCGAATAACGCCAAGAGCCGTTCCCCAAACGCCGCCGGTAGCAAGTGCACCGGCATTGCAATGCGTCAGGACCGTGTCATTATCAGCTAGTAATTCGCCGCCAAATTGAGCGATGAGCCGCTGCGATTCAATGTCTTCATCGTGGATCGCTTTTGCGTCCTCGACTAAGATCTGTTTGATCTCGCTGACAGACTTACCTTCGCTTTTGGCTGCCTGAAACGTCCGATTCATTCGGTCGATAGCCCAGAACAGATTGACCGCAGTCGGGCGAGTTGCTCCCAATACTTCCGAAATATAGTCGATCTCTTCTTCGAGATCTTCAACTGTCGTGCCGACAAATTGCCTTGCTCCAAGTGCGATGCCGTATGCCGCCGAAACACCGATCGCCGGTGCACCGCGAACGACCATATCTTTAATACCGGCAGCAACCTCGTTATAGGTTTTGAGCGTCAGCCACGTTTCCTCGGTCGGCAACAATCTCTGATCGAGCATTAAAACACCTTCGTCGGACCATTTAACAGGAACAATATTTAGGTTCATAAAAATTTAGAATCGAAGCCGTATCGCTCGATCGGATGAAAATCTAGCTAATCGAAACCGAGATTTT
>JBBSKW010000096.1:0-13036 GCA_038256005.1 Pyrinomonadales bacterium | reverse complement strand
TGGGCAATTCGATTACATTTCGTGTACCTGTCTCTGGGCTGATCGCCGGGCGATTTCTGAACACATTGTACTTAGCGGCTGCGGCTATTTTCTTCGCACTATTCATTACTGTTTCTTTGAGTTTCCTATCGGTGCGAATTCACTCGCGGGCGTTTAGATATGTGATCGACGCACTTGTTCTGATTTTCGTTTCCGTGCCGAGGATTCTGCTAGCGTTGCTCGTCCTGTTGCTAACCGCGATTCTATCCGGAACGACCGTCCAGATCGGCGCCGGATCGCCGCAGATGTTCGTCCTGACCGCGGTTGCACTCGGCCTCCCGCTAGCCGGCATATTTCTCGGCCAGTTCCACGAACAATTGACGACTGCAATGGTCGAGGATTTTGTTCAACTTGCGCGTGCCAAAGGCCTGAGCGAATGGGCCGTTATCCGCCGACATGCCTCGCGACCGGCTCTTGTTCCGCTGATAACGCTATTCGGACTTTCGATCGGCGCTCTGCTTGGCGGATCCGTGATAGTTGAAACGATACTCGGTTGGCCGGGCATCGGTTCGCTGATGGTTTCGGCGGTTCGCGGCCGCGACGTGCCCGTCGTTATGGGAATTGTGCTGTTTTCCAGCCTTGCAGTTTGGCTTGGAAATCTCATCGCTGAGATCCTACAGATCGTAAACGATAAGCGGCTTCGCGGCTCAGAGTGATTGTTGAAAACGGATGAGAATAGGGCTTCGATCGGACACGAAGAACAAACGAACGCTTGCCGGGGCGGCGATCGTATTTCTTTTTCTCGTCGTTTCCTTGTTCGCGAACATAATTGCGCCCTACGATTACAAGGTTCAGTCAAGAAACGAACCGGCGTCGCCGCGATCGACGATCAGATTTGTCGGAAAAGACGATTCATTGCGGCTTCGTCCATTTATTTATTCAAGAGAAATTTCTGATCCGCTGCGGATGACTTATCGCGAGGTCGATACGCAAGAATTTCCGATTGGCCTTTTTGTACGGGGTGACAGGTCAAAATTTCTCGGACTGTTCGAAACCGATCTTCACTTCTTTGGTGTGATAGATCGATCAGAAAAGGCACCGCGGTTGAGACTGCTCGGTACGGATGGTTTAGGCCGAGACATCTTTTCTCGATTGGTCAATGCGATCAGGTTCTCATTGCTCGTCAGCCCGCTAGGTGCTTTGCTTGCTTGTCTGATCGGCATTTTCGTCGGCATTGTGAGCGGTTACGCGTCGCGGTCGGAGGATACGCTGATCATGGGAATTACAGATGCGATGCTATCGCTGCCGACGCTGATAATTATACTTGCTGCACGTGCAGCGTTTCCGCTGGAGCTATCGCCGCTTTCGGCCGGTATATTGATGGTTTCGATCTTTGCCCTTGCGGGTTGGGCGGAAATTGCACGCTTGACGCGCGGGCTCGTTCTATCGGCCAAGGAACGCGAGTATGTTTTGGCAGCGAAAGCTACCGGCGTTTCGGGTCCGCGAATTTTGTTTCGACACATTCTGCCAAATATCTCGCGTCCCTTGGTAACTCAGGCCACGCTGATCGTACCGGCATTCCTTATCGCGGAAACGGCTCTTTCATTTCTTGGGGTCGGCTTGCAAGAACCGGAACCGAGCCTTGGTAACTTGCTATCGGCTGCGAGCGAATTAACCCTGTTACGGGGACGGCCGATCGAACTACTTTCCCCCGCTATCTGCATTTTTGTTTTTGTAATCGGTGTCCGTTTGTTGGCAGACGGAATAAAGCAGAATAGCCAGATCGAGACGCGCAATAAAGAATAATCTCTGCTCAAAGCAGGTCAGATCGCCGGCAGCCAATAATCACGGCCACTGTCGTTCACTTTCTTAAGTTCAAGGACGGGCAACTCAGATTCAGGAACACCAAGAAAAGTGAAATGCGGAAGATCTGATACTACCGTTTGATACCAACCGTGTTTTGCCAAAATTGATCTCACGGCGGTGTCAGCATGTTCCGTGACGTCAAGCGCCAGCATGGAGAGATGTTGAGACGTTCCAGGCGGTGCGACAGAATAAATTATCGATTTTGAAAGGTCCTTGGCGAAAAAGATCCCTTGCTCTTCGAGTTTGAATATTTCGCACACCTGTTCAAACGGCAAAAGTGCTGTGATTCGGGCGGCATCGGTCGGCGTGATCCGACCCTTGCCAGTCCAATGCGCTAGTCCGGGGCCGACTCGGCTTTTCCACAGTGCCACTGTTTCGGCATAGCTTCGGCGGGACGAATCCTCACCTCGCGGAGTGATTGTTAGGCCGCTAGCATTGGCTGAACCGATAGCCTGGAGAATTGATTCAAGAGCAGATTGCTGTAGCTCTATCGATATTCCGTTGATCGACGCGCTCTGTGAAACGACCGATGATTGAAAGGTGCGTACTTCCGCCTCATCCCTGAAAATTACGGCGGGTGGCTTACAAGCGGTAGTAACAAAAACGGCTCCGTATTCTCGTAAAATACGATCGCCGACCGTATCGAGCGGAAGCTTGATGCCGGTCGGCAGATGCGCGAAAAAATCGGAGGCCATTCGGTGATCTTACTTTGAAGAGGTTTTTTTCTCCATCGGCGCGGGATATCCTTTGCCTGTAAGTGCTGTGATCTGGAAAACCATTTCTTTCTTCCCCTTAATATTACGGGTCACCTTTTCGGATGTGTTCTTTTTTGAATTGTTGCTATTCGAGTTGGTGCTGTTGGAATTCGTGGCGCTCGCTTCCACTGGTTTCCCGACCGCATCGACCGCCATCGCATCGAGTCCCGCCAAGATCTTTTCCCGCTCGACCTGCGGCAGGCTGTTAAGATCAACCCCGAAAGCTCCGAGCACGGATGCTAGATTTTCTTCGGTATTAGTTCCTCGTTCATAGACATCCCTGTAGATCTTTAACTTTCCATCTTCGACAACGATAGTTTCGTAGCGGAGTTCTACCGGTATCGGGCCTGCGAGGTCATAGTCAACGGTCTTAGTCTTTTCCTTTGCGTAATCCTTGATCTGATCAAGTGTTAGCGGCTTTTCTGAGAGGTTAGCAATTTCCATCGCAAAATCCTGCACCTGAGCATCCGTCAGTCCTACGCATCCGTGCGATGCGAAAGTTCCCAAACGGTCGATTGGTTTTCCGCCGTGTATCAACGACGGCAAGCCGATCGGGATTTTGATCGGGCCGAGTGGATTCAGCTTGCTACCCGCCGCAACTTTCTTGCCGGGTGCTACCTTGCCCTTCACCCACGGTTCATCCGGCGGCGTCCATGTGGGGTTAAAAATAATCGTGTCCGCCTTACGAAGTCCGACCGGCAGCGGGAATTCCGGATAGCCGATACCGATCTTGTATGATGCTTTAAGTTCACCGTTTGCGAAAACATCCATGCGATAAGCGGGAGCGTTCACCACAATACGGGTGTCGGTTGGCACCGCGCTCGGTTTCGAATTGGGCAATTCTCCCGCATCGGTTCCGCCCCAATGCTGTTGAACCATTGCGATCAGCCGATCAGCCTTTTGATTGCCTAGCACGCCGCGGATAGTCGACCGTGCTTTGGCAATCGAATCTCGCGTTGATCTTTCATCGTCACTCGTGGTTACCTGACCCAAAGTGATAACGGCATTCCGTGCGGCGTCGCGAACCTTTTGAAGTTCCTCATCACTTAATTGAAGATCGGTTTTGATCTTGGACACGAACGACTCGTCCGTAAGAACGGCGTCCAGCAATGGCAACGTAACTGGAACATTAAAGGCAGCCTTTTCGGTCACGGCCGGCGCCGAATTCGTGTTTGTATTAGTTGTATTCGTGGTTGCGACGTTTGGAGGCGCAATGTTGTTGTTATTCAGTTCGGGTTGGCAACTTGTTAAAGCCAGTGCTCCAAAGATCAGAGTTATTGTGGCAAGGCGGTTTACGATTACAGGGCTACAGTTCATTTGTTTGTGATCTCTCCCAGATCAGAACGTACCCAATCGGTACGCATCCCTATGATGACTGCAATAGCTATTCCTTACTTACGGGAGCGGTTCGCCACGTAGAAACGGGTAGGGATTAAAGTAGGTTCCTTCCCAGAAGCGTTTCGGATCGTTGACCCTCGCAACTGAAAAATGGAGATGAATGTTGCCCAAACCTGCATTTCCTGTGTCGCCAACATAACCGATCGTTTGGCCACGGGCGATCCGCTGTCCCAACGCTACGTCGTCCGTGCGCCTTTGAAGGTGTGCATAATACAAAACGTACGCCCGATCGTCGGTCAGCTGATAGATCGTAATGCCCCCGGCTTCGCTGTCAAAAAATCGAACGATCTCGCCATCAGTAGCGGCGATCACTGGCGTGCCCAGAGCTGCAGGAATGTCTATCGCGTCGTGAAATCGTCCAGTCGAGCGAGCGTCTGAAAAAGAATCGCGAAGTTGGTCAACAGTAATACCGGCGACAGGAATGGAGAGCACATTGGGCGGTAGCGTAGGTATCGCTTGGGAGGAATTCGTATTGGTGCGTAGAGGTTCAGGTGTGGAAAACGGTGTTTCTTCGGGTCTCGGTGTTGTTAACTGGGCAAGTGGCGGCGAATCAACATCGGCCAACTTTGTCTCGGAAATGTAGACGTAGCGCCGCAGCACGATATCGATAATAAAATATCCCGCAACCAAGTGAAGTCCTAACAAATACAGGGCGAAAACGAAACGCTTGGCTTTTTTTAATTTTTCACCCACTAAGCCATTGTAACAGCGTTTGTCGATCACTTAGCGGCCGTAATACGCTTTTACTTCCGGCTGAGTCAGCAATATCACACAAGCGAGTCCGGCTCCGAAGCTTGCAAAATCGCAACCCAGGATGAGCACCATTTCGAGGATCGAGGCGGTCATCGAAAGTTTGAACGAGGCCTTTTGCTGCAAGCCTTTGATCCCAGCGATCAACGAGATAATGCCTGTCGCAAGAAAGATCAAAGGTATCGGAAATAGAATAAGCCCGATGCCAACCGTCAACACACCGATGAATAACACGTAGAATGCCCAAAGCAGTCCGATGATTATCTCGAGGCCGCCGAACACCGTATGGAGTATCGAGATGGCCTGCAGCTTTCCGGGATATGGTCTGGCGTAATGTGGGTCCATTTTGCTGATATCGGGCACAGTTACATACAATCACTGCTCCAAATGCACTACGCGATTACTTTAAACTCGAACCCGTCGCGAAACAAACCGCGCTCAAGACTTCGTTGACATCAACCATAAATCGCATACAATTAAGTTGCCTATTAAGCGTTCCAGCACAATCAAAACCAGCCTCTTGGAAACAGGTTGAGCATTGCCGGACCGAGCCGACCTTTGCACTAGAATGGACGACCGAAAGCCGACAGCTTTTTCGCTATTTTTGCGCGCGTTTGACGCTAACGAGGAACAGGGCGCTTTGGCATATGAAGAACTGCGTTTCCGTCTTACTCAGATAATGAAATGGAAGGGCTGTCTGGAAGCGGACGCTGACGCGCTTGCTGATGAAGTGATGGAACGCGTCGCTCGAAAGATCGGGCAAGGTGAACAGATAGAGAATGTAAAAGCTTACGCGGTTTCCGTCGCCAGATTCGTTCTGCTCGAACACACGCGAAAACGGCGTGAGCTGGGCGTAGATGAGCTTCCTGAAGTTCCTGTTCATATGGATACTGACGCGACCGATGGGCCCGACATGCGTATTCAATGTTTGCGGAGTTGCCTTGTCGAGGTTACTCAGAGCGAAGCTGATCAACGGCTTATCGTCGGTTACTACGATAATGGAAGCGAATCTAAGAACAAAGAGATCAGACGACAACTTGCTGAGCAACTTGGGCTTACGCCAACGGCATTGAAGGTCAAGGCATGCCGGCTACGTGGAAAGCTTGAACGATGTATCAATGATTGCGTCGGCCGTGTAACCAAACCTGAGTCCACCGACACTTATCACAGGGAGGAACCTGCAAGATGAACCATTTTGGTCATGAACAGATCACGGAATACCTCTTTGGTGAAATGGACGAAGCCGGCCATGAGGCGTTCGAGAATGAACTTGCCGATGACGAAGAACTTTTCTATCAAGTCCTCGAGACCGAAAACGATCTCGTTGATCGTTACGTTTCAGATCGGTTAGAAAGAGAATCAAAGGTTCGATTTGAACGCTCTCTTAGAAGGTATCCGTCAAGAAGCGAAAAGGTTGCGAATGCTCGTGCACTGGCGGAGCATATAGGGTCGATGCAGCCTTCGGCTTCGGTCGAGCCGGAGCCGGTCGGACTTTTCGCTAAACTGTTTTCGTTCCGGATGAGTCCGCTGATGGCGTCCGCGTTTGGATCATTACTACTTCTGCTGATCTCCGCTGTTGCCTTTCTTGCTCTGGAAAATAGGCGAAATGCAGCGGAGATCTCCGGACTGAACCAGCAATTAAGGAACGCGGCAAACACGGGGCCGGTTGTTTCCAGTGGTTCGACCGACGAGATCGCCGGTGAGCTTACGGTTGAACTAGAACGCGAACGGGAAATGAATGAGCGATTCGCAAATGAAGTTGCAGCACTTCGGGCAAAGCTCCGTGAACCTGCAACCAATACGGTTAGGCCCGACCAGACAGGTGTTCGAGCGGTAACGTTCGATCCAAAACGCCGCGTTCGTGAGATCAATGATCTGAGGCAAACTTCTGCGGACGAGCCGAAATGGACTTCGGTCGTAATGCCAATTCCCGAAACCGCAGGCGACGAAACGATATCGATCAAGCTCAATGATTCGGTGATCGAATCGGGACGAAAGCCGACAAAAGGGACGAATGGCAAGTTTTCGGTAAACTTGCGAATTGACGATTCGGAATTGCGAACCGGCGAGAACAAGATAACGGTCCACGATTCGTCCGGACGCGAGATCGCAGCTTATGTGCTCAAGGCCGCGAGCTAAAAGCAAAAATATTTTTGAACCAAGTGAAACCTTATTCCGATTTTCCGCACTTGTTGATGAGGCCGACGCGGGCGGCAATTATTCAACACGGAGAAATTAAGCAAATGAAGGGATCATTAAAAAATAGACAGGTGAAAGGAATGGTGGCAATCGCCGCGGTGCTTGTAGGATCAAATATCGAAGCGGCAGCGTTCGACCGACAAATTCTAAACGCGTTCACCGCCGCCGACGGGACGTACACAAGCACTCTAAATTTGGACCGGCTTTCGGCGTCATCGAAGATGAACTTGTTGCTGGGAAAAGAATTTACGGTAACGAAAATGGGCATCGTTTTTAAGGACAGAGACCGTGCCGCTATGAATGCCGCCGCAGTCGATCTGATGTATCTGATCGAATCGCTGGGCGATGCACCCGAAGCGATAGAGCTGGGCCCTATTCTTAAGGGCGTTCTGCATTCGGAGAAAACCGGTGTCGAAACCGCGATGCAGATCGATAAAGTATTTGATAAATACTCGGCACGCCAGCGAAAGGACGACGGCTGGCACGCACGGCTCGGAGCCGCTTCGACAAGTTTGGTCTATAGTGCCTATTACGAAGACGAAGGGTCGCTCCGTAAAGACATGGCGAAAATAAATGATCTGCTGAAAACCGCTCCGTTAGACGTGCAGTCCGAACTAAGAACCTCACTTGAACTGATATCGGAGAATGTCGGCGAAGCCTCGTTAACGGCTGAAGCCATGGAACGGATCACACAAATGGGCCTTGAGCTATTCAAATCAATTGAAAACGAATAAAAGCAGTAATAAATTTCACCTCGAATTAAAGAACCTAACAAAGGAGATCGACAAAAATGAAACGGATAAATGGAACTAAAGATCTATCTAAGGTACGGCAAAAAAATGCCGGCATTGGAATGATGCTGACCAGCTATTTGCTGATCGTCGGCGTGCTTTTCTCAGGCTTGCCGGGCAATGTAACCGCACAAGACCAAAATCTGGTGCCGGATTTTAATCTCTCGAACGAGCGGATGCAATTGGCCACGAAGGTCACGGACAAGCGTTCAAAGATGTCGATCGGCTCATTTAGTGAACTCCAGGCAATGGCGAAAGAAAAAGACGCTAGGAGCACGGCTACGCAACCGGCAACGTCGGCGGACGATTCAGATTATTATGTGTTGAACGTTGAATTTAAAACCATCGCCGCCCGTCGAGCATTGTTTACCGATCTACGCAAATCAACTTTGGCTGGCGCCCACGTTTTGACGGCCACCGACAAGTTTGCTGACGTTTTTGTGGAAGGTGAGGCGCCGTGGGATGCTCTTCTGAATAACCCAAATGTACTCCGCGTAGAATACGACACGGAGGTCTCAGTTCCGCCGCCGCCTGATGCAATGCCTCTTCCGGGTGGTAAACAAAGTGTGCCCGAGCAGATAGTTCGCAACGGCCATCTGAATTTGAACGGCAAAGGTGTGACGATCGCGATCGTTGACACCGGTATCGATTTCCGCCATCCGGATTTTATCAAGTACGACGCACAGGGCCGGCCAACATCACGTATCAAATTTATTTGGGATACAGCGACACCGTATCAACCCGGACGCGGTATGAAATCACCGATCTTGTTTCCTAATGGAACATCGATCGGAACGCTTTACACACAGGCTCATCTTACCGCCGAACTTCGTGCAGCAAAGCAGACAATTCCCGCAACAGACATCGATGGACACGGTACTGCTTGTGCGAGCGTAGCGGCCGGAAATGGCAACGCCGACTTTCTTGCTGCCGGTTTGAAGCGGCCCGAGGTGAGAGGCGTTGCGCCTGAAGCAGATCTCATCGGCGTTCGCATGGGTTACACCGGATTTGAAAATTCGTTCGTCCTGTCGGCGGCTGCAGAATGGCTCGATAACGCGGCAGGCGTATCACCGCTCATTCTTTCGGGAAGTTTTGGCGGACAGTACACGGGTCACGATGGACAAACGATTCGCGAGCGTCACTTGAACGCACGCTTTCCGCTGACGAAACCGAAACGGGCGATGGTCTTTGCTGCCGGCAATGATGGAGCAAGAGGCATACACGCTTTGGCAAATTTTGATTCAACCGCCAAGATGATCCGCTGGAACGCAGGTTCGAACGGCCAGGTGAAATTGTTCTTTGACAATGCAGATGCGATCGAAATAACGGGAACGGCAACGACCACACTTGCCGGAAAAATCAGGGACGAAGTAAACCCGATTACCAATCAACGCCAGGTGACGCTCGTTGTTACGGCAGAACAAGGTGCCATTCAGCTAAGAAATCCCGGCGGAAAGATGACTGAAGTTCATGGGTACCTTCTTTCAAACGGCGGCAGTTTTTATTCGCCGGAAAGATCGTACAGTCACCTTGTGGGAACGCCGGGCGCGACCGAGAACGCACTCACTATCGGAAGCTACGATTGGAACGACTCTTTTGCAAACAGTCCGCTGCCCCAGCTTGCTCCGTGCCTCGGGCCGGACAACAAGCAGTTGGCGGTTCGGATCACTTGGCTTTCGTGTTACTCGAGCCCCGGGCCAAACCGATCGGTTGGTGCAAAGAAAGGCTCTAACAAACCTGAGATCGTCGCACCCGGACAGTATTATCCATCCGCAAACGCAAGAGAGAACGGTGTTACGCCAAATACACGTGCACGGGTCGATCCAACCGGCTATTACCGACTGATGAATGGAACAAGTGCCGCAACGCCATACACATCAGGTATCATCGCGTTGATGTTCCAGAAGAAGCCGACGCTGACGTTAGGACAGGTGCGAACCGCGTTGATCTCGAAAGCAAGTAAGACGGGACTTAACCCGTTTATCGACACCCTTCCAAACAAGGATTGGGGTTACGGAAAGCTGGATCTTGCGGCAGTAAACGCGATTCTTGGATCACTCTAATAACCTGCGGCAGGAGCCGGAAGTTAGAGAATTTGCTCTCTCAAACTTCCGGCTCGCTCTCCCCAAAAACGTTAAGACCGATGCTGAGTAAAAGAAGTAAAAAATCAATGGTACGGTCGGTCTTGATCACTGCATTCAGCGCGTTGCTGATCTTCGGAAGTGCGGCCCGTAACATAGAAACCGTTAGTGCTGAAAATGTCGAGGTCAAACCGAAACGCTTAGCTCTGCTGATCGGGATATCTAAGTACAAAGGCGGTAAGACGACGGACATAGATGGATGCGTTAACAACATTGATCTGCTTCGCCAGACGCTGCCCGATTGGGGATTTGACGGCGATGCGGCGTCGATAAAAGTTCTCAAAAATGAACAAGCCACGGCAAAGGGTATCGTCGATGCTTTCAGATCGCATTTGATCGCGAACGCGGCAAAAGAGAAAACCGCCGGTCGAGAGGCTCAGACGTTTTATTATTTTTGCGGACACGGTTCACAGTATCCAAATGCCCCGAACGACGACGAAGAGAACGACGGAATGGACGAGACCTTCCTCGCGTGGGACAGTCGGGCTCCCGGGCAGTTCGATATTCTGGACGATCAGATCGCCGATCTTCGATATGAACTTTCGCTGCACACGAAAAAGGCGACGTATGTTCTGGAAAGCTGCTTTTCCGGGACCGGCACGCGAAACAATCCGCCCGCCGGTACGGCAATAATGCGAACCGAACCGGATGGACGGAAACGACTGCCGTTCAAACGAATTCACTCGCAAAGTAAACTCTCTCCCGATCCGACCACGTATGTCGAGATCGCCGCATCGCACAGCTCGCTCGAATCGTTCTCGGAAGTTGCTTCGATGACCGCGCCCGAAAAGCCGTACAGTCTGATGACGAAGTCGTTCGTTCAGGCCCTCAATGCCGCGAAGATCGCCGGTGTTGTTCCCTCGAACCGCGAACTCATTCAAGATATGCGCCGTTTGGTTGCGGCGTTGCCCTTCTCGACCGGGCAAACGCCACAACTTGAAGGTGACCGTGACGCGGCCGTGTTCGGTTTATCTGAAGTTCGAAAAAAATCGTCGATCGAGATCGCCTCAATCGACACATCATCGGGCAAGGTGAAGATCAAAGCCGGTGCGATACACGGAGTTTTTGCTGGTGCCCAGATCGCATTCTACGCAAAAGGTTCGGATGCGAGCGGCGATAAAGGCCTAATTGGAAATGGCAGAGTTGAGGCGGCGAGAAGCTTTGAAAGCGAGGTAAGTGTTTTGGATCTAAACGGAAAGAAGCCGGCGATTCCGCTCGATGCCGTTGCCGCGGTCACTTCGCCGCGATTCGGATCGACTCCCTATTTTGTTGATATTCCAAATGCGGTCCAAGCCGGTGAGTTGCCTGAGCAGGGCCGAATCGGCGACGCTGTTCGCCAGATGCTCCAGAAGGAAAGTCTTTTCGATTCAGGCATGTTGAATTTCGGCCGTCCTTCGGCAAATGCACCAAATACTGATGCCGGACGCGTACTTCGCATCGGCCGGGGAGAGCCTCGCGATCTATTTAAAACAAGTTCGGGACGAATTGAAACTTCGCTCATCGCGCCGAATGCGCCGGACGTTCGCTGCGAAGGCGACACGCTAATCCAGTTGGCTGCGAAAGATCGGCTGCCTGCCGAACAAGACGATGTTTATTTTGTTTATGAAGGTGACCGTGCCAGTGCCCCCCTTTTTGGTGCGACCGTTCGTGCCGAAGATCCGCAGATTGCGAATAAGCTTGCAACTATCATTCGGGCTCGTTCGCTGCACAGCAGCATTTCTAGCATCGACTTCAAGAACTCGAGCCTGCGAAGATTTGCGGATCTTAAGCTTGAAACGATTCCGCAAACAGCGATGAATCCGGTTTGCCGCGACGGCCAGGTCAAATATCAGGCATTGCCGCAAGGCACAAAGTTTACCGACATCACGCCGGCCGGTGTCGTAAAGCCCGGCACTTTTGTGCGTATCCGGGTCAAGAATATCTCCGGCGAAGTAAACCGGAAAGAGCTCCAGGACGAGTTTGCCGCCGGGCTTCCGTTATACTTTTCTGTTATCGCTTTGACGAATAAGGGCGAGGTTCTGAATGTTTATGGATCGACCGGAGCCGACGAACCACTGGACGATGGTCGCGAGATAATTCGAACTATCAGGGCCGATCAACCGGCAACAAGCATTCGTGTCGTCATGTTCGTCACGCGGCAATTCGTCGATTTCAGCTTTCTGGAGCTCCGCGGCGGCGCACGAAATTCGAAATCGCTTCTCGAAACGATCATGACCCGGCCCGGCACTCGATCGAACGAAGGTGCCACCGCATTTTCGTCGCCGTCGGATTGGGGCGTGATCCACTACGAGCTGATGATCAAGGAATAGGAAGACTAAATGGACACTCGAAACGTTCGAAAAAGATTCTGGTTTCAATTCGTAACCTGTTTGCTGATAACACTCTTTGTCTTCAGCGTTTCAGGTCAAACGGACGATGAAAAAGCCGCTCTAAAAACAAAAGGCGAAGCGGAGTACGCGGAAGCCGATAAACTGTTTGACCTGGGAACCTTTGAAAGTGCAAAGGCCGCCCTCCCAAAATTCAAGGCGGCCGCCGAATTCTTTCGTCTTGCCGTCGCCGTCGCCGAACAAGCCGAATCGGTATTGCTTGCCGGGCGTTCGGCGGACAATTCCGGCGATCCCGATGCTGCGTTAAGTCTTTATAAAGAAGCAGTGCGGCTTTTCCAGAAAGTTGAAGGACACGAAGGTGAGGCAGTCGCATTAAATAATATCGGGCTCATTCACTTTACGCGCGGCGAGATCGAATCTGCTCGAACCTATTTCGAAAGCGCCGAAACGATCGTTAGTGAACATGGAGTGGCATCCGTTGAAGCACTTGTCTGTTCCAATTTGGGATCGCTTTTCGATGCGATCGGAGATAAGCGGAAAGCGGTCACCATGTTTCGCCGCTCTATCGACGCTGCCCGCAAGACCGAGGACAAGGGAGCTGAGGCATACGGCCTCAGCAATTTGGGAAAAGCACAGAATGATCTGGGAGACCGAAAAGGTGCACTGGAATTTTTCGAATCTGCTCTTGAGATCGCGCGTCAGGAATCCTTAGCCGATCTCGAGCTGACCATTCTGAACAATATTGGAACCGTCTGGCACTATCTTGGTGACAACATTCGGGCTCTTGAGCTTTATGGGCAAGCCCAGAAATTGATCGAAAGTTCGCCCGA
>JBBSKW010000095.1:0-13142 GCA_038256005.1 Pyrinomonadales bacterium | reverse complement strand
TGATCCGGCCATGGTCGTAGATCTGTTTAATTCGGTCATCGGAAACGGAATGCTTTTCGTGATGGGACAAGAACGAACCAAGTAGGAAGAATGACGCTAACAGCAAGAGCGCAGAGCCTCGACACTTTCGGAGAAGAACCCATCCGAAAAAGAAGATGCCGACCGGAATGAGTCCCAATAGTGGCGTCCAGATAAGTGGACCTACGGGGTAGGAGTACGAACTCAGAACTGGCGCATTCGCCAGAATGATACCGAGAACAAAGGCCGCGGCCAGCCAAACTGCCGGATGTTTCGATTGTCGCGGTTTTGCCTCGGGCTCAATCATTCGGCTCGAATTAAATGGCGGATCTCGCGAAACCGTTCGTCGCTGATACCGCGAATCTGCATCAGATCTTCGGTCCGGCTAAACGGGCCATACTGCTCACGGTATTCGACAATTCTACGCGCCGTCGATTCGCCGACATTTGGAATGCGGTGAAGTTCTTCTACCGACGCGGTGTTGATATTAATAGTATCGGTAGCCGGTATCACCTTAGATGAGATCTGAGACGACGCACGGTCCGTGCCGCAACCGACCAAAAGAAATACGGCCACCATTAAGACAGCCGCAATGTTGGCTAGCGATGATCCAACGCTCCCAATCAACAAACTATTCACTATTCGTTCATCACTTTCTAAGACTGCTCCATTTCGGCAATATCCTGAAGGTCTTCGTACGCTTTCTGTAGTATCGGACGGGCTCGCGTCGAACCGTCCATATCGCCAATATAGCCTTCCTTAACCATTGCGTCGAGAATTGCAGCGGCTCGCCCATAACCGACACGCAGGTGCCGTTGCAACAACGAGGTCGATCCACGTTTCGCAGTGACCACACATTTCAAAGCGTCCCAGAAAAGCGGATCTTTGCGGCCAGGGAGCTCACCGCCGTCGTCCAATTCTTCCTCGCTTCGCGTGATGGTCGTGTCGTATTCCGGACGGCCTTGCGACTTAACGTGATAAACGATCCGGCCGATCTCATTCTCGTCAACATACGCACCGTGCACGCGAATCACCTGCGACGTCGCTGGCGGCAAGAAGAGCATATCGCCGCGGCCCAGCAAACCTTCCGCTCCGTTGCCATCGATGATCGTCCGCGAATCGACCTTTGATGAAACGCGGAACGAGATTCGCGCCGGGAAATTCGCCTTGATCAACCCGGTAATAACGTCCACCGACGGCCTCTGCGTGGCGAGAACAAGATGAATGCCTACCGCACGCGCCATCTGTGCGAGACGCGTAATAGAATCTTCGACCTCTTTCCCGCTGACCATCATCAGATCGGCAAGCTCGTCGATAATGATAACGATGAATGGCAAGATGCGGTGCGGATCGCCTTTCTCGTCCCATCGTTCTTCTTTATTGAACTGTCTGGCTTTCTCATTATAGCCCTCGATATTTCTAACGCCGTAACCTGCCAGATCCTTATAGCGCCGTTCCATTTCGGTAACCGCCCATTTGAGCGAGATCGCCGCACGTTTCGGATCGGTAATGATCGGCGTTGCCAGATGCGGAATGTCGGCGTAAAGCCCTAGTTCAAGCCGCTTCGGATCGACCATGATGAACTTCACTTCGTCCGGTTTCGCTTTGTACAAAATTGAAACGACGAGCGAATTGACGCCGACAGACTTACCTGCACCGGTCGCACCAGCGATCAGCAAATGCGGCATTTTCGCGAGGTCCGCAACATAGTTCAACCCATCGATCGTCTTGCCGAGTGCGAGCGTCAACTTCGATTCTGAACTGCGAAACTTCGGCGATTCGATAACGTCGCGAAGCTGGATCGTTTCACGTTTACTGTTCGGTACTTCTATGCCGACAAAAGCCTTTCCGGGAATCCGATCGATCCGGATCGATTCCGCTTGCAATGCCAGACAAAGGTCATCGACCAAACCGGTGACGCGCGAATATTTAACGCCCGGAGCAGGTTTAAATTCGTAGGTCGTGACCACCGGCCCGAGCCGTATGTTTTCGACGGTTCCGGCCACGTTGAACTCGGCTGTTTTCTCGACGAGTGCTTTCGCCGTATCGAACATTTCTTGCTTTTCTTGTTCGATCTGCGGGCCGCCCGGAGTCATCAACTGCGAACTTGGCAACACGTAGCCTTCGTAATTCTTTTCGCTTCCGGTCACCGCGATCGGCTCGATCGCGCGCACCTCGTCAATGGGTTCTCCGTCGGGTTCAACGAGTTCACCGGTCGATGCCGCCGGAACGATCGGTATCAATTCATCGATCGGTTCTGCATCAGTAACCTCGGCCGCATCTTTCTTCTTTTTTCGACCTGGCTTTGAAGCCGCTTCGCCGACATTTATCTCAACCGATTCGTACGGAATTTCGTCCTCACCGAGCACCGTCGAATTTTCCTGTGGAATTATCTTCGTCCCGGCCGCGGCGGCATTTGCCATTGTGTTCTTAACATCCGCGACCGTTTCCCCGACGACCAATGTCGGCGGCAGTTCTGTAATGCCGGAACGGGCTTCGCGTCGTCTTTCCTGCCTTGCCTTGACCGTGCCCATTTGCTCAGCACGGATCGCTCTTCTCTTTTCCCGCCATTCGTCAAAATGTATCTTGAAATTATCACGGGCGACCTCAAAGCTGCTGAAAAACCAAACTATCGTGAAATTTGTGATCAGTAGAACTGATACCGTGAGCGTCGCGAGCATCAAAATGATCGAACCGATCGTCCCCAATAGGTACGAGGCGTAGACCGCGTAAAACGCACCGAGCATTCCGCCCTGTGAACCGGCGGCCGAGGCAAGTCCCGCCAGCGAAGCGACGAAAAGCACGAAACCGACAAGGCGGTACCACGGTGGCGTTAGGCTGAACGATTGAAAAACGCGCCACGCGATCAACGCCAGCAACGCCGGGAAGATATACGCTACGATTCCCGCGATCTGGAACATCCAGTCTGCTATCCACGCACCGACCACACCGACCCAATTTTGCGTTCCAGCTGACTGGCCGAAACCGGTTGAATTCGGCGAAGCATCCGTCCAAGAAGCGGAGATCAGACATAGAAAAACGAGCACCGCCACCGCCAGCAACGAAACCGCGACGATTTCGTTCGACCTCGACGACTGCTTCTCCAGCCCGCCCTTCTTTTTGACAAGCGTCGCCCCGTCCGCCAAGCAATAATTCAGCTCGTCGTCCTTATAGGTCTGTTTGCATGCCGGACAGATCTTCATCAGTTAATTGGTCACTGTCTTACGATACATCAAAAACTCTTTAATGAACTCATCGATCTCTCCGTCAAGTACGGCTTCGACATCGGTTAGTTCGAATTTTGTTCGCGTATCCTTTACCAACCGGTAAGGATGCAGAACATAGTTGCGGATCTGCGAACCGAAAGAAATGTCCATCTTTGTGGCTTCGTGTTCGGCCGCGTTCGCACGGCGTTTTTCAAGCTCAAGTTCGTAGAGCTTCGAGCGCAATACGTTCATTGCCACCACGCGGTTCTGCAATTGCGACCGTTGGTTCTGGCATGTTACGACCGTGTTTGTTGGGATGTGTGTGATGCGAACAGCGCTGTCCGTTACGTTGACGTGCTGGCCGCCGGCACCGGACGAGCGATATGTGTCGATGCGAAGGTCTTTTTCCTGAATATCGACCTCGATATTTTCATCGATCTCGGGCGAGACGAACATCGACGCAAAACTTGTTTCTCGACTGCCGCCGGAATTGAACGGCGAGATGCGCACTAGCCGATGCACGCCTGCTTCGGTCGAAAGCAGGCCGTAGGCATAATCGCCTTCGATACGAAACGTCGCTGATTTCAGCCCCGCTTCGCTGCCCGATTGCTCGTCAAGAATCTCGACCTTAAAGCCCTTTCGCTCGGCCCAACGGAGATACATTCTGAGCAGCATCTGGCAGAAATCCTGTGCGTCGGTTCCGCCTGCACCAGCCTGCAGCGAGCATATCGCGTTGTTAGCATCCGTTTCGCCGGAAAGCAAACTCTGTGTCTCGGCCTCGGAAACTCGTTTATCGAGCGTTCCGATCAAGGCTTCAAGTTCTTTCGCGGAATCAGGGTCCCCGGCGGCGTATTCGAAAAGAACTTCCGCGTCCGAAACACCGGTCTCGAAATCTTTCTGCTGCTGCAGCGCCTTTTCGATCCGGCTCCGCACTCCCATTACCTTCTGAGCCTTATCGGAATCGTTCCAAAAATCCTGATCCGATATCTGTGCCTCTAATTTATCAAGCTGTGCCTGTTTGCCAGGTCCGTCAAAGAAACCTCCCAAGTTGGGTAACTTTCTCTTTTATTTCTTCGTGTTTTGTTTGTAACTCTGTTAATTCCATCTCTTTTAGTTCTCTACCGACTTGGCGATCCTTGCGTCCACCCGAATCGCTAACAATCAGCATTATAGTGAAAATATCGCCGTAGGCCTTCGAACGTATTTTGCCAGCCGAGCAGCGACGATTCGTAAAAATCCTCTGATTCCGTATCGGTAGGGGTGCCGGTGTGCATTATCGTCAAGCTGCATCCTTCCGGTATCGGCACCACTACGAACTCGGTCGTAGTCCGCATTACGAACGGGGAATCCTGGTCTTTTGCGATCAGCACGCCGTCGCCGAGAACCATTCGCCGCGGCGGTTCAAATTCCAAAAACTTGAATGTGTTTATGAATTCCGATTCGCCTTCGTTTTCACCATAGGTCGCCACCCACGAACCGCCAACTTTCGGATCCACGATCGCCCTTGAAGCTCCCCACGAATCGCGTATCGCTTTCGGCGTTATCAACGCCTCGAACATTTTCTCAGCCGGTACGTTGAACGGCTCTTGGAATTCATTCTTTAATATTTCCATCTATGATCCTCGAAATTTCGTCTAATTTAGATCGGGTGAGGATCATGTTTGTTGCGGACTAGCATCGGGAGACTCTTCTCACCGTCGAAATCGTCCAAAGGCGATCAGCCCAATCGTTACTATTGTGCACAGCCACGCGAACCAGTCACCGTATTTTACGTAGAATGTCTGCGATCCGTCGTTTTTCGACACGGTCCAAATGCGCGTGTCTTCCTGATACACCGGAGCAGCGTCTATCACCTCACCACGCTCAGTTATATATGCGGAAATTCCGACATTTGTTACACGTAAAACCGGACGATTCGTCTCAACAGCACGAAAAACTGCATTTGCTAGATGCTGACGCAACACCGGAGTGTTCCCCAGATAGCCGTCGTTCGTCATTTCAATGAGCACATCCGCACCGTTTCGCACGTACTCGCGAGAAAGCTGGCCAAAGTGCGATTCGAAGCAGATCATTATTCCGCCTTTAGCGTCTCCGAACGGCAACAGATCGTATTCACTCCCGTAGGCGAAATTACCAACAAATCCGGGCAATATCCGGTCGAGCGGAAACGGAACTGCTTCACCGAACGGCAACAAGAAAATCTTATCATACTGCTGTATTTCTCGGCCCTCCGGCCCGACCATCACCGCCGAATTAAAGAACTTACCCGTCGCCGCATCCGGCTCAGCCGAATTGAACAGCACATTCACATTATGCTTCGCCGCAAACGAATCAATGAACGCCTTCGACTCAGCGTCCGTTTCGTACATAAAATTCATCGGCGATTCGGGGAAGATGACTGTCAATTGCGGATTGCGGATTTCGGATTGCGGATTTCTGTCGATCTTCTCTATTGCAGCCTCAGCCAAACGAATATGCCGCTGCCGCAGTTCGTGCCACTTTGACTCCGTCAAACCCGACATTGGAACATTCGGTTGCAAGGCGATTATCGTTGCAACGATCATTGGCGGCTTGCGTAGTTCCGCATATTGAAATAGAAAGTTTCGATAGATGCCCAGAGCGACGAAACCTGCTAATACGACGCAAACAACTAGAGGCGCAAGTAACTTTCTTGCCACCACGAAATAGACCATTACTGAGCAAGCCAGAACCGGAAACAAACTAACAAGATAAATCCCGCCAACGCCCGACGGGTTGGCCATCACAGGGTTTAAGATCGCCGTCCATTCCGGGACAAATGCCTGCGAATATCCGATCGCGTTCCAGTTGTTCCCTGTCAGCCAATATCTTGCGAATTCGGTAAAGACCCAAACAAACGGAGCGGCGAGCAATGCGACCGAACCGAACCGCCGCAGCAAAAAAGACATCACGCCGCCGAATATGGCTGGGAATATTCCAGCCGCGATGCATACGAGCAGCAATAGGAAATAAGCCAACACCGGCGGAAAGCCTGCGTAGGTGATCGGGGCGAACGTCAGCCACCAACACGTCCCGAAAAAGAAGATCGTCCCAAACAGCCAGCCAAGAACGAATCCGCGTGCGGTCGATTCCTTCCCTCGCTCGATCGCCCACAACAGCGGAACGAGAGCGACCCAAGCTAACCACCAAAATTCGAAATCTGGAAAAGACAATATCAGCAGAACGGCCGCAAGCACCGCCGCTCCGATACCGATCCATGACGGAATCATAGCTTTTAGTCGCTCCAGTTTCATTCGGTCATTTTAACAGAAATGAAAGCCGGAACTAGCGTGTGACGCAATTCGTAATTCATTCTGCGGGAACATCGTTCAGAATGATTCCACGGCCGCTTCCACCGCGCAATTTTTGTCAGACTCGAAATGACGGAAAATGTCATAATCACGAAGTTTGGTCGTCTGACCGATCAAACTGCGAAAGCGAGAACTGTTTTCGTTCAAGTTACTTCCAGAATGAACGAAATTCTCGCTATATATTAAAACTATTGATTTATCGGGGTTTAAAAGCAGGTGAGCCTGGCTTTCACCAGGCTCATAAAAGGAAGGACAACTGAAGGAACGCTCGGAAGGTGACCTAGCACAGTGGCAAACCGCGCTCGGAGAAGTGATGGCGGCGGGGTCTTGATTAACTTCATCAAGCTAGCCACTTTTCCATTAAGCACGTACCGTGCCACAGCCGTCCGATTAGTTCCGAGTTCAACGGTCAAAGTTCAAAGCTGAGGCTAAGTCTATATTTGGTCAATAGTTACAAGAAACCCGACTCGCAGTTCGCGATCGAACTTTGAACCTTGAACCCAGAACATTGAGCCTTTCTGGTTACACTATTTGGAACATCGCTCGGCTTGACGCCCCAGCGCTATCGCATCGGAGTAGTTTGCATCGACTTCCAGTGCCGATGCAGCGTAGTTTTTCACCTGCAAACACTCACCACGCTCGAAGTAGATCTTGCCTAATGCAACGTGTGCGTCGATCTGCCTGTTGTCCCAAAACAGGGCCGTCTTGAACGCGCTCATCGCTTGATCCATGTCACCGCGACGAAGATGTATCTTGCCGAGTATCAAATAGCTTTCGGCATTCATCGGCTCGCCGGCAAGCACGCGACGAATTGCTGTCATCGCGTCGTCGTCGTTCCCGTTCTTAAACTGCAGGCGTGCCTCAGCCAACAGATTCTCGGATTCGCTCATTCTCGGCTGACTCGTTGGAACCGTTCGTCGATTACTGAGCACAACGCTTACAAATTCAGTTCGCTTTGGTTGCGTCACCCGAAGCTTGATGTCCGAAACGGTCTGCGACTTTAACCATTCGCGCTCGAGCGTGGCGTAGCGGTTACCAATAGAAAGATTCATCCTCGCCTGATCGTCAACCACCGATGCTGTTTCGTCCTTCAACGCAAGCAGAGATTTCGCCAGCAAATAATAGCCTTCGCCGTCGCGCGGATTTGTTTCGATCACCGAACGGAAATTCGCGGCCGATTCAACAAAATTCTTTTGCAGAAAAAGAGCATAAGCGTAGTTGAAACGCAGAGCTGCATCGTCCGGTGCCGAATCGGTCGCACTCTTGAGCAAAGTGAGTCCTTCAGCCATCAATGCAGCTGCGTTCTGCTCATTTTTCTTTTCAGCCCGCGAAGCTTGCACAGCGATCGAACCAAGCGTGTTGTAAACGCTCGTAAGCTTTAGGTCCTCAGCCAACGGACGCAAAACCGCCAGCGCCTGTTCGTAATTCCCGCGTTCCCATTGGATAGAGCCGATATAAAATGACGCTTCGGCATAGGCTTCGTCGCCGCAGTTTGCCGGACGATTTTCACCCTTCGCTCGTTCCTTGCATTGCGAACTTGCCGAGATCACGCGCTCAAAGGCATCGATCGCCTCGGCATATTTCTTCTGATTAAGATACAGATGCCCGAGTTCGAGAGCAGCGTCGGCATATGCCGACTCGGGCGAAGCATCGGTATATAACCTGATCGCGTTCCTAAAGAAATTCTCACGCATATCACCCGCCGGCGAAAGCAGGCCCTTTATATAGGCCTCAAACGCACGAGCGGGAACACGGTTAGCGGATTCGATCAACTGATTCTGCGAATACGGAAGAGCCTTATCCCGCTGATAAAGGATCTGGTAGGCCACCTGACCTTGTAGTGTTTGAAGGTTTCCGAGAGCGTCGCGTAGAACGATGTCTCGACTAACAAGCTTATTATCGATCACCTCGCTCAAATATCTGCCTTCGGCAACACGGATAATACGCACCGTTACATCGATAATCGCCGTCATGTCTTCCTGAGCAGGTGTGATCGAGTAGTTGCCCGAAATTAAAAGCGTCGAACCCGCTTCACGTGAAAGTCTGAGCGAAGCAGCAAGGCTAGGAAGGCTCGTCAAGGGCATTCTCAGCCGCTGCTGCAATAGCTTACGCTCACCATTCGAGATGACATTCAGGCCCGGAACGCGAAGAAGGTCAGACACCGAAAGTGCAAAACTCTCCCCGACCCAATTGAATTCCGGCCGGTCGGATCGGTTCTCGAACGGCATCACTAGTACCGTGTCCGCCGCACGCGTTTGTGCCGAGATCGGCTGAAACACAGCAACCAGCGACAAAAATAAGATCGTGAAAAATAGCTTCTGTTTCATTTTCAACCCTTAAAACAAAAAAATTCGCTTGAGCTACAAGCGAATCGGAAGGGATATGATGCAAATATTGCGTTAAAAGATGGTATCCGGTACGGGATTTGAACCCGTGTTGCCGCCGTGAAAGGGCGGTGTCCTAACCCCTAGACGAACCGGACACAAGAAAAATACAGATATAAAACAACGCGCCCGCCGCTTGCAAGCGAACGGTAAGAATACCAATCAGCAATAATAGTGTCAAATCTTGGACAAACACCATCTAGCCTCAACCGCACCCCATTTACCGACCGTGCGGACTAAAGCGATTTCGGCTAAACTTGTCGGAAATGAAACGAGTATTTTTGATCGACTCGATGTCGCATATTTACAGGGCATATTTTGCCCCGATGGGCACACGGCTGGACCCGCTTCGGAACAGCAAAGGCCAGGTCACCCAAGCAGTGTTTGTCTTTACGAACATGCTGCGCAAGTTGATCAATGATGAACGCCCGGATTATATCGCGGCGATCTTTGACACGGACGTCCCGACCTTCCGGCACGATGCCTATGCCGACTACAAGGCAACCCGTGAGGCGATGCCCGAAGACCTTTCGGCTCAGATCCCTTACATAATCCGCGTGTGCGAAGCGTTTAATCTGCCGATCATAAAGTACGACCGTTTCGAAGCGGACGACATCATTGGCACGCTTGCTAAGAAAGTCGCTGACAAAGATATGAAGGCGGTGATCGTTTCAAATGATAAAGACCTATGTCAGTTGGTTCGCGATCCGCATATCGTAGCGATGCGGCAAAATTCGACCAACATGAAACGCAAGGTTCCGGTCCCGCCGATCGAATGGTGTGACGAGGCTTGGGTTCAGAACAAATTCGGTTTGCCGCCGACGAAGATAATCGACCTTCTCGGCCTAATGGGCGATGCCATCGACAATATTCCGGGTGCTCCCGGCATTGGCGAGAAAGGTGCTCTGAAGCTGATTCTCGAATTTGGCTCCGCCGAAGAAGCCATGGCAAACGCCGAAAAGGTGACACACAAGACCTACCGCGAAAGCCTGCAGAACAATCAAGAGATCATCCGCCAGTCGCTCGAACTTGCAACGGTTCACTGCGAGGTACCGGTCGAACTCGATCTTGACCTGCTGAAGTTTCGCGAACCTGATCGTGCGAAGGCATTCGAACTTTTTCGTGAATTGGAGTTCAACAATCTCACGAAAGAGTTCTCGGACGCAGCGACGCTGTTCGATATGCACGGGTCGGATGGTGGCGTTGATGAGGATTCCCCATCGCGAGCCGAACGTCAATACGAAGTCATCAAGTCTCGCACGGAACTAGACAAGCTGATTCGAGCTCTTTGGGAGAATGAAAAGTTCTCCTTCTATGTTGACGATTCGAACGAGGGCAAATGGCACAGTTCTTTCGATAAACAGCCGCCTTTAGGAGTCGCGATTTCGTATGCTCCGAGCGTTGCCGTGTTCATCGATCTCGAGAATTTCGATGGCGGTCGTGATGCGGCGATCCGGCCATTGGCGGATACTTTGTCTAATCCGTACCTCGATAAATCGACGCACGACTACAAGAAGAACCTTGCGGTCTTGCGAAAACTCGATATCGAGCTAACTGCCGTAACCGACGATCTGATGATCGCGTCATATTTGCTCGACTCAGGCAGGCCGCATCATGAGATCGAATTTCTCGCGCAAAATCATTTGAATGCTTATCCGACAACAGAAATGCCTGACGATTTTTCTGCTTCCGGTTGGCAGGCAGCCACTCGGGCCGACTGGATATTTCAACTCACGCCCGTCCTTCACAAAAAGATCTTGGCGGACGGTCTGAAACAGGTTTATTCGGACATCGAGATCCCCATCGGGCCGATCCTTGCAGATATCGAAACGGCAGGAATGAAGGTCGATGTTGGCGATCTCAATGATTTTTCGGTGTTTATCTCTAAAGAACTTGCGACACTGCAGGAAAAGATCTTCGCCATTGCGGGACGTAATTTCAATATTGGTTCGCCAAAACAGGTTGGTGAGATTCTCGCGGAATTGAACATCGCCACGGGAAAGAAAACGGCGACCGGTCAGGTTTCGACCAGCAAGGACGTTCTTGCCGAACTGGCCGTTGAGTACGAGATTGCTCAATTCATAATCGATTATCGCGAATTCGATAAACTTAAGGCAACGTACGCCGATTCGCTACCGAAAATGGTGAACACTGATGGGCGAATTCACGGGGTTTTGAATCAAACCGTGGCGGCGACCGGCCGTTTGAGTTCGACGGAGCCGAATCTTCAGAACATTCCTGTCCGCACCGAACTAGGCCAGCGGATACGAAAGGCGTTTATTCCCGAACCGGGAAACAAGCTGATCTCGGCCGATTACTCACAGCTTGAATTGCGAATTCTTGCACACATCACAAAAGATCCCGTGATGCTTGAAGCGTTTTTGAACAACGAGGACATTCACGCGAAAACCGCCAAACTTGTTTTCGGGGCTACCGACGGAAAAGACTTGAAGGATAAGCGAAGGCTGGCCAAGATCGTCAATTTCGGTATCGCTTACGCGGTCGAAGCGTTTGGCCTTTCACAGCGAGTTGGGATAAGTAAGGCTGAGGCCCGTAAGGTCATTGATGACTATTTCGCCACTTATAGAGGGATTCGTGCCTATATGGACCGTATTCCTGAAGAAGCCCGCGAAAACGGTTACGTTACGTCCCTATTTGGACGTCGCCGCTATTTTCCCGGCATCAGGGACCGCAACTTTGCCGTCCGTTCACGTGCCGAACGCGAAGCGATCAATATGCCAATTCAGGGAACGGCGAGCGACATTGTAAAGATCGCCATGATCAACGTCGCAGGGGCATTAATGGAAGCAGGATTGCAGACGAAAATGATAATGCAGGTCCATGACGAACTTCTTTTCGAGGCACCCATCGACGAGATCGAAAAAGCCACCGAGATCATCAAACGCGAAATGGAAGCCGCTGCAGTGTTAGATGTCCCGCTCACCGCTGAGATCGGCTCGGGCGATGATTGGATGAATGCAAAATAGCTAGAGGTTAATGTCCGGGCTGGCGATCACGGTACCAAGGCTGTTTGAACCGGACAAGATTTGCAGCCGTCCGCATCGGATTTGCGAGAATGCGAAAAATAATTTTCAATGCAAAGTTGTTGCGTCGCTCAATGCTCTTGATCAAATAGCGATCAAGAACGTCTTCGATTATCAACCAGCCCGTTCCAAAAGTCGGAGTAATAACGATATCCACCCAAGCTTGTTTGCCTGAGAGGCCGACATTGCCGATCGAGGCCTGACTTAACGGCCCGAGCTCAAACTGTGTGCTCCATGCTGCCGCCCAGAGTAGAGCCTTTGTACGGCTTCGCCAATATGCATGAGATGAGCCGAATTGCTGAGTGCGCCCTTTGGGATCGTTCTGGATAAAGATGAAACCGGTCGTGGCTCCCTGCATCGGATGAGCGACATAATTGGTAAATATCTTGCCGCCATCGTCCCAACCATGAAGCGATTTCAGCGACCTATAATAGTCAACGAAAAAATTTCCATCCTTAACAGCATTTTGGGTTCGAGGCTGGGTTAATGCGAACCCATGCTGTACCGCCAGGAATATGAGCGACTGCCTGATCGCCGGCCCCCATTGAAACCTCATATCCGGCGGCATATTTGGATCGTCGTCAGAGACATTTTTTATTTTTCCAACCTGACCACCCGACTCGGAAATAGCCCCGAAATCGACAGGATCTATCGCAATGTTCCGCATTTCTCGCGAAAGTTTGCAATGGATGTCCGATGAACCAACACATACGGAAGAGTTTTTTTGACTATTACTGATCGAACCGGGCTCTGAGATCGTATCAATCTCGTTTGAAGCGACGTCGACGAAATTGCGAAATGTACTTACGATCGGAGCGTCAAGATTGGTCGAATCATCGACTCTGGCCCGAGTCTCACCAAACGAACTGAACGTATGTGTTGGCAAACCGTAGTTTAACGGTATTGGCAAGGGCGTAATGGGCCTCTCGCTCTGTTCTATTGAAACGCCCACTACTTTCGTGTTTAGTTCGCTGTGATCAACAAAACTCTCGCCCCAGCGATCATGGTTAGGAATTAAGCCTTGGGCGGCGGAAGATCCGTAAAAAAGAGCACAAACAAATATCGCGACAAATATTGCGCGACAATTACGGAACTGAGGAGCTTTTGAACTTACCATTTTCGAAAAGAACGTGCGAGCCTTTTTCAATTCGAATTGAAAAT
>JBBSKW010000094.1:0-13175 GCA_038256005.1 Pyrinomonadales bacterium | reverse complement strand
CCACGTGGATTTCAGTTACGAAGTTTCGCGTTCGCTTTCAGCTTGCGAAGGTGCGTTGCTTATTGTTGACGCATCGCAGGGCGTTGAGGCTCAGACGCTCGCTAATACATACCTCGCGATCGAAAACGACTTAGAACTGATTCCGGTTTTGAACAAGATCGATCTGCCTTCCGCCGAACCTGATCGCATCAAAGAACAGATCGAAAGCATTATTGGGCTCGATACGAGCGAAGCGGTTTTGACCTCTGCGAAGACCGGTCTGGGTGTACCGGAGGTTCTTGAAGCCATTGTCGCAAAAGTGCCGCCGCCAAAAGGCGACCGAAACGCGCCGCTGAAAGCTTTAATTTTTGATAGCTGGTACGACAGCTATCGCGGCGTGATCGTGCTTTTCAGGATCATCGACGGCACGATCAAGAAAGGTACGAAGATCAAGTTTTTTAACACTGGCCGTGAATACTTAGTTGAAACGATCGGGGTTAACCGTCCACGTCCGACGCCGATCGGTGAACTCGGACCGGGCGAAGTAGGTTTCCTGACGGCTTCGATCAAGACGGTTGCGGACGTTCAGATCGGTGATACGGTGACTGATGCCGCAAGGCCAGTTACGGAAGCACTTCCGGGATTTCAGGAAGTAAAACCGATGGTTTTCGCAGGGCTTTATCCCATCGATGCCGCTCAATACGAAGACCTTCGCGATGCGATGGAAAAGCTTCGGCTTAACGATGCGTCGTTCTTTTTTGAGCCGGAAAGTTCGACGGCTCTTGGCTTTGGTTTCCGCTGCGGGTTTCTCGGTTTGCTCCATATGGAGATCGTCCAGGAAAGGCTCGAACGCGAGTTTAATCTTGACCTGATAACGACGGCTCCGGGTGTGCGTTACCGCGTAACTACCACGGATGGTGAAGTTGCAGAGATTGACAGCCCGTCAAAAATGCCAGATACGGGCCGCATTACAAAGATCGAAGAGCCGTTCATAACCGCAACTATTTTGACCAACGACGATTATCTCGGCGGCATTCTGCCTCTGCTCGATGAAAAACGCGGTGTTCAAAAGAAGTTTGAATACGTGACGACGAACCGCGTAATGCTGGTCTATGAACTGCCGCTAAACGAGATCGTTCTGGATTTTTACGATCGCCTGAAATCGGTTTCCAAGGGCTATGCCTCGCTCGATTATCATCTGTCGGGCTATCAGGAAAGCAAGCTGGTAAAGCTTGACGTATTGGTTTCGGGCGAACCGGTCGATGCTCTTTCGCTGATTCTTCACAGCGACACGGCGACCGCCAAAGGCCGGTTGCTGACCGCTAAAATGAAGGAACTGATTCCCCGCCAAATGTTTGAGGTCGCGATCCAGGCCGCGATCGGCAATAAGGTGATCGCCCGCGAGACCGTAAAAGCGATGGGCAAGAACGTGATCGCAAAATGCTACGGCGGCGATATTTCGCGTAAACGAAAGCTGCTCGAAAAGCAGAAAGAAGGCAAAAAGCGAATGAAAAAGGTCGGACGCGTAGAGATCCCGCAGGAAGCCTTCCTCGCCGTTCTGAAAGTCAACGAATCATGATTCTTCAAGCTTTTGTGGGAGCGTACGCGGCGACTTTCTACCCCCGAATTTGAACCGAAATTGCAAATCGGATGATCCTTAACTGTTTTCCTTTCGGAAGCAGGTTTCCGAACCGCCGTCGGTGTTGCAGAGCGTTTCCGCTCCGTATTCATCCTTCTTTCGCTCGAATTCTAGAACTTTTTTCGCTGTGTTTTCGTCTGCTGTTTATTGCTGCTGGCGGCGCAGGACTTCGTGTTTTTCCAGAAGTCCCGCGATGGATCTAAAAGAAGTGTTGAACCGTCGGTACGATACTTGCCGGTGATCTGGTTGAATAAAGTCGTCGTGCAGGTATACATCGTCGTTTCCATATAACCGACAAATTCGTAAGTGCCGTTCGCTAGAAACCGGTAAGTGAAAATGCTGCCGCGTCCGGGTTTTGTGGATCCGGTCGTCCTGTTCTGATACTGGATCATCCCGACGCTGCCGTTCTTCCATTCACCAACAATGTCCGAACTCTGCCCGTAAGCAGTAGTCAAAAGTACCAAGAAAACAAAGATCAGGAAGGCTGTTTTCATTTAGAAAACTCCGTCTATAAAAACTATGAAGAAGGTCCAGCTAATCTTTTAACGTGCATTCCAAAGCCGGAACGTAGCACGGGCCAAGAATTTTCCGAACGCGTCAGCGTGTGGTTAAATGAACGAAGTTTTACTGAACTGAATCGGAGGAATGATTATGAATGCGAATGACCAGGGCGGCAGTTTTCTTGCCAGCGTTGACCACTATTTCAACAAGGCCGCAGCCTTGACCGGACACGCCGAAGGCCTGTTGAACCAGATAAAGGTCTGCAATAGCGTCTATTCGTTCCAGTTTCCGATCCGGACTGACTCGGGTTATGAGGTGATCAAGGCGTGGCGGGCACAGCATAGCCATCACAAGCTTCCGACGAAGGGCGGCATTCGCTTTTCAGAGGACGCGAACGAAGAAGAGGTGATCGCTCTCGCAACACTGATGAGCTACAAATGTGCGGTCGTTGATGTGCCGTTCGGCGGAGCCAAAGGAGCGATCAAGATCAACGCGAAAAAATACGATGCCGTCCAACTCGAACGCATCACACGTCGTTACACTGCAGAATTGATAAAGAAAAATTTCATTGGCCCGGCATTGGATGTTCCCGCGCCGGACTACGGTTCGGGACCGCGTGAAATGGCTTGGATCTCCGATACGTATCAGGCCTTTCACCCTGAACAGATCGACGCTCTCGGTTGCGTAACCGGAAAATCGGTCGGGCAGGGCGGCATTCGCGGGCGGACGGAAGCGACCGGGCTCGGAGTGTTTTACGGCACACGTGAACTTTGCGACAACGCCGAAGACATGGCGGCTCTTGGTCTAGATAGGGGCATCATCGGTAAAACATTCGTCGTTCAGGGGCTAGGAAATGTGGGGTATCACGCAGCTAAATTTTTTACCTTAGCCGACGCAAAGCTGGTCGGTGTTTGTGAGTACGAAGGGTCGATTGCCAATCCGAACGGCATCGATCTTGAGACGTTGGTTGCGTTCAGGAAAGAGACTGGTTCGATTATGGGTTTCCCTGGCTCGGCGAGCCTGCCGACGCGAGAATCTGGGCTTGAGCTGGCGTGCGATATTCTCATTCCGGCCGCCCTCGAGAATCAGATCACTGACGAGAACGCTCCACGAATTCAAGCAAAGATAATTGTCGAAGCCGCCAACGGCCCGATCACGGCCGCTGCCGAAGTTGTGCTGCAGCAGAAGGGGATCATTGTTGTTCCGGATATTTATATAAATGCCGGCGGCGTTACGGTATCGTATTTTGAATGGCTCAAGAATCTTTCGCGTGTGCGGTTTGGCCGTATTGAAAAACGTTTCGAGCAATCGGCATTCGACCGCATCCTCGACGTGATCGAGAAGGAAACCGGCAGAACGCTAACTCCTGAGGAACGAGCGTTGGCTTCACGCGGAGCTGATGAAGCAGATCTTGTCTATTCGGGATTGGAAGAAACGATGATCACGGCGTTTCATCAGATACGCGAGGTTGGCAAACGCGAGGGCGTTGACAACCTGCGAACCGCTGCGTTCGTCAGTGCGATCGACAAGATCGCAGTGAGCTATATGGAACTTGGTATTTTCCCATAGTTTCTGACGCTACTAGAGCGTGTCCGCGATCGCCTCGGCAACTTTCATTTCAACGATCGTACGTATCTCGTCCAGGCGTTCCGCAGTGTCGGCTTCGAACCTAAGCACAAGGATCGCCTGTGTGTTTGACGGGCGAACTAATCCCCAGCCGTGTTCGAATAGAATGCGCACGCCGTCAATTGTGATCACTTCGTTTGTCTTGGCGAAATGCTCGGCGATTTTTTCGACGACAGTAAACTTTGTTTCGTCTGAACAATCGGTACGGAGTTCGGGCGTCGAGAAAGTTGGCGGAATGTCGGATAAGAGTTCAGAGAGTTTCTTATCCGATCGAGAAAGAATTTCTAAAATACGCGCACCGGCATATGTCGCGTCATCAAACCCATAAAAACGATCGGCGAAGAAAATGTGGCCGCTCATTTCACCGGCAAGTGCAGCACCGGTCTCTTTCATTTTCGATTTGATGATCGAATGTCCTGCCTTCCACATTATCGGCACACCGCCATTTCTTGCGATATCGTCGAACAGATTTTGCGAGCATTTTACTTCGGCGATTATCGTCGAACCCGGTTTTTCTGCCAATACCGAACGCGATAACAGGATCATCAATTCATCGCCCCAGACTATCCGTCCGTTCTCATCAACGATCCCGATGCGGTCACCATCACCGTCGAATGCGATACCTATGTCCGCGACCGTCTCGCTAACAGCGTTGATCGTGTCCAGCAGGTTCTTGGCAACGGTCGGATCGGGATGATGATTTGGGAAGGTCGAATCCGGTTCAATGAAAAGCTTTACCATTTCGATGCCGAGCCGTTCGTAAACAGGCACTGCGGTAACTCCGCCCATTCCATTGCCGCCGTCGATCACAGCCTTCAATCTGCGCGCACCGAGTGAAATCTTCGAGACGATGTCGGAGATATAATCTTCGAGAACATCGAGCGTTTTGACAGAACCTTGAGTTTGGGGGTCCACTGACACAAGCGGACCGGACAACGCGATACTTTTTATCTCCTGGATCTGTGAGCCGAAAAGCGTTGCTTTGCCGAGGCAAATCTTGAAGCCATTGTGGTCGGGCGGATTGTGCGAGCCGGTGATCATAACGCCGCCGTCAACCGGTTTCGTGTAAACCGTATGGTAGAGAACGGGCGTCGGGACCATTCCGATCAGAACTACGTCGAGGCCGCAGGCTGTGAACGCGTCGGTCAGTAAATCACAAAAGCCGGGCGAACTTTCGCGGGCATCGTAACCGATCGCTATTCGCCGAGCTCCGTTTTTTGCAAAAAACGCTCCGATCGCCGAGCCAACCGTCGCGACGGTCTCGTCGGTAAGCTGTTCGCCGACAATGCCGCGGATGTCGTATTCCCTGAAAATATTCGTATTCACTGCAAATAGATAGCCATATCAAACGGCTGAGCGCAAGGATTTGGGGCGGAATCGACGCCCAAATTCATGTGTCAAGGCGCATTTTGCTATACTTCTGGTTCGGTCGTAGGTGCAGGCGAAGGGCAACAAGTAAGGGCTTTAGGGCATCTGATAGCTTACGATCCGTATTAACACCACATAATGTTATGCAGAGTTCAAGAAAATTTTCGTACGCACTGATATTGGCGATCTTCGGATTGTCGACTGTTCCCGTCATGTTCGGACAGACACCGGTCGCTACGCCGACACCGCCGGATGACGTTGGGCAGACACGGACGTTTGAGGTGCGATTGCCGGTGACTGTGACGGAAAAGAAAGACAAGCTTGTCTCCGGTTTGAACCGCAACGACTTTATTGTTTTGGAAGACGGCGTTGAGCAAGAAGTAACGTTCTTTAGCGACGAGAAAACGAACCCGGCGGTTTTTGTCGGAGTATTAATGGACACGTCGCCCTCGACCGCGGGAAAGCTTGCGTTTTCGAAAGAAGCAGCGGCAAATTTTCTCT
Source organism: Pyrinomonadales bacterium (assembly GCA_038256005.1). Lineage (GTDB taxonomy): Bacteria > Acidobacteriota > Blastocatellia > Pyrinomonadales > Pyrinomonadaceae > OLB17. The sequence goes on along the minus strand of JBBSKW010000094.1, from coordinate 7,561 downwards.
ACACGGTCGTTCAACTCCGCAAAGACAAAGGTGCGTTTATGACGTTTGATAACGAGATCAAACTGCACCAGGATTTCACCGATAAACTCGATCTTTTGCAGAAGGCTGTCGATAACGTAAAGAAGACCGGCTCGCAAACCGCTTTATACGATGCGGTTTGGACATTTTCGGATGAGAAGTTACGCAACGTCCCTGGTCGGCGTGTGATCGTGTTGATCACCGATGGCGATGACACATTCAGCAGGGCTCAATTGATCGACGCGATCGATATAGCACAGCGAACTGAGACCACGATCTTTGGTATCTCGACGAAGGCCGGATTCCTCGGTAGCGTCCCGGGAGTAGAAGCCGGAACTACTAAAGACAAAGGTGATAAATTCCTGACACAGCTAGCCGAACAAACCGGTGGGCAAGCATTTTTTACCGGCGACATGACCGCACTCGAACGTGCGTTCACGCGTATTTCGCAAGAGCTTCGCTCGCAATACATCATCACGTATCGGCCTGCAAATCAAAATTACGATGGCAAGGTGCGTAAGGTCGAAGTCAGGCTTAAGGATAGAGAAAAGGCGGATAAGCTAAAGGTTCGAACGAAATCGAACTACCGAGCGATTCGCGACAGCTTGCAGTAATGGCAGCCGCATCAGGTTGGAGATCTAATAATGAGCAGTACCGGAAAATTTTTGATCGCGGCATTTATTTCGTTGAGCATCGGATCGTATATCGCGGCGCCAAATCAAGTCGGAGCTCAACAGTCACCTGAACAGCCGATTGCGACCCCGACGCCGCCGATCGAAGAAGAAGATGGTGTGATCAAGATCGATACCGAAGCGGTCAACGTTTTGTTCACGGCTCAGGATCGAAATCGGCGATTGCTGCTAACCCTGAAACAGGAAGATATACAAATATTTGAGAATGGCCAAATTCAGGAGATCACGGCATTCAGCAAGCAGATCGATCTGCCCCTGAGCATAGCGATACTAGTAGATACAAGCATCTCGCAGGAGCGAACGTTGCCGGAAGAGAAAGCGGCAGCGAAATCATTTGTTGAGTCGGTCGTTCGAGCATCAAAAGACGAGGTCTCGGTCATCTCCTTCACAGGCGAGGCAACGCTCGAACAGGGTATGACAAGCAGTGTTTCCCGGCTTCAGCGGGCGATCGACGGGATAAAGTTTGTGGCTCCATCGGGATATATTGGCGGCGGCGTCATCGCGGGCACTCCGCCTATCTCCGGCGGAAACCAAATGATTGCCGGGTCGACGGCGATCTGGGATTCTATCTGGATCGCAAGCGAAGATGTTTTGGGCCCGGCTCCGGAACGAACGCGTCGTGCGATCATACTCTTATCCGATGGTGATGATACGTCGAGCCGCAAAAAGCTCGCGGATGCCGTGCAGGCCGCACAGCGGGCCGAGGCGATCATCTACTCGATCGGAATTGGCGATAATTTTTATTACGGTGTGAACAAAGGAGCTCTCGAGAAAGTTTCGGAACAGACCGGCGGACGCGCATATTTCCCGCGTGACGAAGGCGAACTTCGCGAAGCATTTAAACAGATTCAGGAAGAAATGCGGTCACAGTATCTGATCGCTTACGAGCCGACGAATACAGCTCTCGACGGTTCATTTCGCAAGATCGAGATAAAGGTGGCAAATCCGGAATTAGCTAAGCAGAAAGTGAAAGTGACCCATCGAACCGGTTACTTCGCGAAGAACCAAAAGAAATAAGGCCGGCATTATCGTGATGAGTTTTAAGGCTTGCAGGAAGATATTTCCTTCGAGCCTTTTTTACACTTCGAATGTCGAAATTATCGAAAAACGGCACCAAAGTTAAACAGTCGTAACCCACCAAACATTTCCGTGCGGATCGGCAAAGCCACCACTACGGCCGTAATCAAGATCTGCGATCTCCATTACGCTGGTCGCGCCATTCGCGAGAGCTTTGGCGAATGTTGCATCGGCGTCCGAAACATAGACGAACATGTTGGCGGTCGCCGGTTTCCATTCACCGCGGCTATTCGAGAACATAATCGTGCCGCCATTGATGCTTGCCTCGCAGTGTGCGGCGGTACCGTCATCGTTGTAGGTTTCATGCGTTAGTTTGGCATCGAACACATCTTTAATGAACGCGATAAATGCGTTCGCGTCTTCGAGCATTAGATACGGCATCACTTCCTGATGGCCTTTAGGAATATTCATTTTTCAGACCTCGCTGATTCGAACGCTTTGTCGACGGCGGTTATATGGCTATGAACGCACAGCCATTTGCCGTCTTCCTTAACAAAAACATCGGTCGCCCACTCATCCGCTTCGAAAGTCTGAGAGCCAAAGTGTGCAGTATTCACAACGCGACAGGTAAGCACCGCAAGGTCGCCGTAAGCCATTATCTTGTGCCTGCCGCTCATTTCGAAAGCACTATGCGTCAAGCCTCCCGATTCAACAAACGACAGAAACTGCTTCTTGGTTGATATTCCGCGTTCCGAAACGATCACCCAATCGTCGTGCATAAAAGTGCCGATGGCAACCGCATCATTCGCGACCATCGCGGCGGCCCATTCGTTGCCGACGTTCAAAAGCTCTTGGGCCGTGTCTTCTTTATCGTCCATTTTTTGATCTTATTTCTCGGTCCAACCCCACGGAGCGGCGGGCGCGGCGATCTCTTTTGTGATATCAAATTTTACGGAGAACAAACGGCCGCGGCCGAGTCTACGGAGATTGTAAGAGAACGTCTTGCCCGGAATATGTTCAAACCACCAGATGTTTGCGGCAGCGGAAGGTGCATCATCGGTCGGTGCGGCTACAACTTTAGTAGTCTGTTCGTCTGCAGGGAAAAACTGGCGGATCGCTTCCCCGGCGTTTGTGGACTTTCCGCCGTACATCGTGACCGCGTCCGGCTTTCCGTCTTCGTGTCGATGATCGTGCTTTAGTTCGATCCGATCTTTCTTTCGGGCCAGGACCCAAGTCCGTGAGCGATCGTCTCCAACAAAGAACGGAATTCGGATCCGGTTCTTCTCGCACGAACGAACATGCATTACAAGTGCTTTACCTGCAAAGTCGGAGCTTTCCGACGTGTCTTCGGCGAGGGTGCCGGCAAATGCCTTGCCGCAGAGTTTTTGAAGGTTCGACCAAAATGTATCGGTCGGCGTTGCAGTTTTAGTCTGTGCAAAAGTTCCGGTGGAGAAAACAACACAAAATGCTATAGCGAGGGCATGCTTGGCGATCGAGTGTAAGCTCATGCTTGCGAGTATAACCCGAATCGGCCTCGCGACTAATAATCAAGCAGTTCAACGGCTTCGACCTTGCCGTTCTTGATCCGTATCTTCCAGATAATCGTGTACTCGGAATCCTGCAGATTCTTAAACAGATCTTTATTCATTATTACGTTCGCCAAACCTGGAACGGTATTAGAATGCCCGGCAACAATGTGTCGCTTGATATCACTTTTTAGTATCGCGTCGAATACTTCCTGCGGCTTTCGTGCGTCGTAGATCTGCACTTGTTTATTTCGCTTCGCGGCAAGCGGCGCGAGCGTGTCGCGGGTCCGTTTGAAATTCGTCGAATGAAACGCTCCGGGCCGATACTTGCCCGCGATCTTCTTCAGACGCTCCGCGCGTTGCTTACCGGCCTCAGAAAGCTCGGGATCCGGACTGGTTTCATCAACCTTTTCGGCATGGCGAACGAGAATAATGAGTTTGTCCTGGGCCGAAACGCTTGAGGCACCAGCAACCAAAAACATTGCGGCGTAAAGAATGACAGAGATAGGAAAAGTTTTCATAGCACTCTTGAGTTGCTCTAGATACGCATCCAACCGTCGACAGGTTGCAGATTGCAAAACAAATTCGCAGAATGCAAATCGAAATGCGTTTCTAAATGACCGAGCAACAGCAAATTGTTACATTAAATTACGGCACTTAATTAGCCGACTTGATTCTAAGTATGTGGCTGCCTGCAAAAAGAAGCGAGATCTTCGTTATCGGCTTAGTGCTAACTTTGGCGTTTTCGATGCTGATCGGCGTTCTTGGCGTCGGCGTTCTATATCTTTTGGGTATTCCATTTCTTGGGTTGTTTTTAGGCCTGATCTAGATCTGGCTATCCGGAGCATCGACTAAATCGAAGATAATTCTATCCATTGTGCCGTGGCCGACGATCATTGCAGTCTTTGCTCTTGTGATTTACATCAACTTCGCTGAAGCTGAGACGTTTCTAATTCCCAGTGAATACCGTGGTGAGTTCGTCGTGTTTTACGACGAACCTTGCGGAACGCCGGCAGAGTTTAGTGAGGGTCGTCGATTGTATAGGTTTTCGTCCGACGGCGTTTTAATCACTCAACATTCTGAGAACGACGGCTATTTTAATAGACGGTTTTTCATGACGGACGGAGAAGGAGTGCTCCATGAGATCCCAAAATTTGGTCGACAAGATTATGAGACGGAAAAGAAAGAGTGGGGCACGTTTACTTCAGTTGCCAAAGATGATGGGCTAACCAAAGACACCGTAGGAGTGTTTTGGGCCTACGGTGCAGAAACTTACCACACCTCAAAGAAATCTATCTCTTATATTGTTTCCGACTACCGTAGGTTTGAGGATACTGACGCGAAAGTTAGATTCCTCGAGCGAAAGCGATTTACCGAGAAGGCAGTTGATTTTTTAATGAGTTGCCGGAATAATGGAGGTTTTCAATAACGTCTAAAGATAGCGATGATCTGTTAATTGTAAAGCCTGAAGTCGTCAAGACTCACAACACTAACTGAAAAATCAATTTCCTGAAAATCTCGAATGTTTTTGGTTAGTAGATCGGCCGCTAAGTAGTTGGCGGTTGCGAGAATCACGGCGTCGGGCAGTTTGATTTTTTTAGCTGGATTCCTTCTATAATTAACAGCCTGATCGGCTATTTCCATATTGAGATTAACTATCTCAATATTCTTTAAAATATCATCGATCGCCTTCTTTTCTTCTTGATGTTCGAAATTAAAACCATACACGTCGATATATGAAAGTATTGAAATGTAGTATCGGTTATATTCGGAGACCAGCTTTTCAACATCTAGAGTGCCGTTTGACGCATAAATAATCGCGTTACTGTCGAGTACGAAGTTATTCCCACTCATCGCGTAATCTCCTTTGCCACTTAACAGGATCATCGATGTCGCGGAAAATATTCAGTTCGGACGCTTTTCTGAAAGCTGCAACAAGTCTTTGATTTCTCGTTTCATTGGACTCTTCACCATTTTTCGGCTCCTCGTCCAATATCGTGAGCAATGCTCGGCGGTTTTTGGGCAAGCGGATGTCGGTTGGCAGTCTGACTATTCCGTCGGCATCGACAATGGCTTCTATGGTCTGCATAACGGAGTAATCCTAACACAATGCCGGCTCAAGATATGAACATCTTTCCGGGATTGAGGATGCCTTTGGGGTCGAAGACGCGTTTGATGGCCTTCATTATCTCAAGTGTTGCGGGGTCGATGGCGTAATGCATATATTGGGATTTTACGTAGCCGATGCCGTGTTCGCCGGAGATGGTGCCGCCGAGTTCAACGGATAGTTTGAAAGTTTCAGATACGCATTCGCGAGCACGCGCGATGGCGGCGGCGTCTTCGCGATCGACGACGAAATTTACGTGGATATTGCCGTCGCCAGCGTGGCCGAAATTGGCGACGAATGTGTCGTGTTTTTTTCCGATCTTTTCGATACGTGCTACTAGCTCGGGCACTTTCGATCTTGGCACTACAACGTCTTCGTTTATTTTCAGCGTTCCGTATTTCATCAGGCTCGGGCTGATCGCACGGCGTACATCCCAAAGCTTATCTTCCTCTTCTTTTGACTTTGCCCGCAGAATGTCGAAACCGCCGTTTTCAGCGATCACTTTTTCGATGACGATCGCCTGCCGTTTGACCTCTTCGGCTGAACCATCGACCGCGACAAGCAGAATCGCCTCAGCCTCCCGCGACAGGCCGAAAGCAAAATTCTCTTCAACAGCGGCTACGCAAAACTTGTCGATCACCTCCATCGCCATCGGAAGAATACCGTACGGCGTGAACTTCGTCAGCACTTTACACGCTGCTTCCATCGAATGAAAATTGGCGCGAACCGTTGAGGTCGTTTCGGGCATTGGCAGCAGTTTTAACGTTGCTTCTGTGATAATGCCGAGCATGCCTTCGCTTCCGCACATCAAACCCGTTAGATCGAATCCAACGACGTTCTTGACTGTCTTTCCGCCGGTTCGAATCACTTCACCAGTCGCCGTCACTACCTCAAGCCCGAGCACGTGGTGCTTGGTGACACCGTATTTCGGCGTTCGCATTCCGCCTGCGTTTTCTGCAATGTTCCCGCCAATGAAGGAGTCTTTGTAACTCGCCGGATCAGGCGCGAACATGAGACCGAGTTCGGCAACAGCCTGCTGGACCTCGTAGGTCGTCAGGCCGGGTTGGCATGTCACGTAAAGATCGTCGGCATTGATCTTAATGATTCTTTTCATCCGGTCGGTACCGATGACAATTCCGCCATCGACCGGAACCGCTCCGCCCGTATATCCGACTCCACCGCCGCGGGCTGTTACAGGAAAAACGACCTCATTCGCAAGTTTCAAGATCTCGACCATTTCAGCGGTCGTCTCCGGAAGAACTACAGCTTCCGGAGGAAATTTCTCTTTGACAGCGTCGGCCCCGTAAGGCTCGACACGGTCTGGTTCGACGATGAGGTGCTTATCGCCGACGATCGCTTGGAGCGCCTTTATAACTTCTGGCTTCGAAGCATTGGTCGTCTTGCGGCCGGTTGATTCAAAATGGATCGACTCAAACATAGATCTAAAAATCGCCTTGCAGGCCAAATGTTTCGTAACGCGGTTGGCTGTTCGTGCTTTGCAGAATGAAGAAAACGCGTTGGCCGTCGATGGCCCGGGTTACAGCGGGATCGGTCTTGCCGTCGCCGTCGTAATCTCCGAGCTTCACAACGTCGCTCGACAAGCCCCATTGCATTGCCTGAAACTCGCCGTCAGAGCTTCGGCGAATAAAGAAATTTCGCTGCCCGCTGACGTTTCGCAGGACTAGCAGATCGGCCTTAGCGTCGCCGTCAAAATCACTGCGGCCGGTGAAGAACGCATCCGAGCTTAATCCCCACTGGATGACATTTACCGCTCCATTCGAGCTGTTCTTGATCCACCAGTATCTAAGGCCGCCTTCGCTCCGAGCGATCGCAAGGTCGGCTTTGCCGTCACCATCGAAATCGTTCGGTGCCGGAACATCGCCGCTCTGCCCGAAGAATTCATAACGGAAATTTCCTGTCGAGCTTTCGATGATATGCCAAATGCCGCCGCGGAAAACGGCTATGTCGAATTTGCCATCACCGTCGTAGTCACCAGCGGCAAAGAAATCGCCGAGCGACGAGCTGCCCCAACGCGTTTCCTGCAGAACGCCCGTAGTCGAAGGCAAGATCCGCCAAAGTACTTCAGCGTTATAACGAGCGGTCGAGAAATCAGATCTGGCGTCGCCGTCCCAATCGACGGTCAATGAAACCGAATCGCCGGGCGAACCTAATGGCTGCTGAATAAACGCACCGTCGGTGCT
>JBBSKW010000093.1:0-13225 GCA_038256005.1 Pyrinomonadales bacterium | reverse complement strand
TTTATTGATATCTCGGATCTGATGCAGCTTTATTCGCTTGATAGGCCGCGTCTCAAAGACAAGCCGATACAATACGTTCATCCTTCGGCCTTCGAAGACAAGAAAAATATTTTCGACGCTTTGAAGCGGCGCGATATCTTGCTGCACCATCCGTTCACTGCTTATTCGGCGGTTACGGATTTCATTGCTGAGGCCGCCGAGGATAAGGAAGTGCAGGCTATAAAGATATGCCTTTACCGGACCGGGAAAGACTCGCCGGTCGTTCGGTCATTGATCAGGGCGAGCCAATTAGGAAAACAGGTTACGGCGGTCGTTGAATTGAAAGCCCGTTTCGACGAAGAGAACAATATCGAATGGGCCAGGCGGCTTGAGAACGAGGGCGTACATGTAGTTTATGGCATTCATACGTTAAAAACCCACTCCAAGGTGCTGCTTGTTGTTCGCCGCGAACGGGACAAACTTAACCGGTATGTTCACATCGCGACCGGCAATTATAATCCGTTTACGTCGCGCCATTATACAGACGTTGGCCTCTTAACGGCGGACGTAGATATCGGGGCCGACGCTACGAGCCTCTTTAATTTTCTAACCGGATATTCGCAGCAGGACGAATATCGCAAACTGCTCGTTGCGCCACTTAACCTTCGGGAGCGGTTCGTTGAACTGATCCATCGCGAGGTCGCGAACAAAAAGTCCGGTGCACCCGCAAGGATCATTATCAAGGCGAATAGTCTAACCGACGTCGATCTCATAGAAGAACTGTATACTGCTTCAAATGAAGGCGTCGAGATAGACCTGATCATCCGCGGTATCTGCGCTTTGCGGCCCGGTGTAAAAGGATTGTCGGAGAATATTCGGGTTCGCTCGATAATTGGCAGATTCCTTGAACATAGCAGGATCTTCTATTTCCTGAATGGCGATGAGGAAAAGGCGGAAGTCTTTATCGGCAGCGCGGACTGGATGCAGCGGAATCTGGATCGGCGGGTCGAAGTTGCGGTACCGATCGTTGATACCGAAATAGCCGATTATTTGCGCAACGTGGTGTTGGAGAAATATCTGAAGGATAACGTGAACGCCAGAATACTGCGGCCCGATGGAACTTACCGAAAAGTGTCCCCGGGGCACGCGACCCTAGTCGATTCCCAAATGTATTTTGTTGGAGAAGATATTTTAGCTTAAGCTGAGGCTGATCGTTCGAATCTTGCTTCTTTTATACCGTTGACCTCTTTTCCGTACTTGATCGTTAAGCGCGGATAACCCCGAGGTTCGTTTTCGATCTCTTTCATTCCGAGCAGTTTCTCGGCCTTTTCGATCTCATCGATCGTGCCTTCAATTTCCATAAAGAGACCGAACGGCAGTTCATCTAACACAACCTCGACTGGGCCAAGATTCCAATACTTACGACGTTTTTCGTAAACTGCTGTTAGCTTATAACCCAGCCTTTCGATGATCTTTTCGGTCGCATCGACATCCGAAACCGAAGTCTCGTATTCGATCTTATGTTTTGCACCATCGTCGGTCTTGATCTTTTCTTTGTAAGTAAGGACCGAGAAATCGCCAATCTTGCGGACGCGCAAAGTTGCCCCGCGTTCGTCCATGTCACCGCCGCGATGCTGATAGTTGACCTCGAAAACTTCCTTTTCGAATATAGCCCCTAGTTCGGCCAGGCGTTGCGTGATCTCTTCGACCCTTTTCGGGCCGAGGCGATACTTTTTCTCGGTTTCGATGTATATCTGCTTCTTGATCAAACTGTGAGTTTAAGCCTTGGCCATACGCTCGGCAAGCCTGTCGCAGAGAAACCTTTAACTTGACGAAATGGCCAGCTTAGCCGATACTTGAATAAAAGGTCAAGTATAAACGCGGCCCGAACATTTATTAGAAGTCGAGGTTAAATATATGCCATATCCAGAAATAATGATCCACGGAATGCGAGCCGAACTCGCTCAATTGGGAATCGAAGAAACAAAAACGCCGGAATCAGTTAAGGTTGCTGTTGAAAATACCGATGGCACCGTAATGGTGATCGTAAACTCAGTTTGCGGATGTGCCGCCGGTGGCGTGCGACCAGGCATCGCCATGGCTTTGGCCAATTCGGAGGCAAAACCGGACAAATCGATCACGGTCTTTGCCGGGGCAGATATCGACGCAACAGATGTTGCCCGAGATTATTTTACCGGCTACGCACCGTCGTCGCCTGCGATCGGTCTACTTAGGAACGGCAAAGTGGTGAAAATGTTTGAACGGAAAGATCTTGAGGGCCGAGCGCCGCAAACCATCGCTGAAGCTCTCGTTGGCGCGTTCAACGAGACTTGTGGAGCGGAACAGGCTGTTACTGCCTAAATCCAGCTTTTTGATTCAAAAGAAAGGGCTAAGGTCGAAAGATCCGGCCCTTTTTTATACGCTTCGATCATGTCGAAATGTCGCTTTAGATTATTTTGTTGATTTGGTAGCCCTAGAATAGTTACAATTAGACGCAGGTTGATTTGCCCACCACCACTATCCTTTACCCTGCGTCCTCAAAATGTCCATAGCTCAAAGACAACACACACGGTTCTCGCTTGATATCCCGGCGACGTTGATCACAAAATACGGCGATCGTCAGGAAACACAGCTTCAGCAAATCAGCATCGGCGGGTGCTTTACCGATTGGGAAGAGAATATTTACGCCGGCGATGAATTTCGGCTTGAGATCGAACTGCCAAATAAGAATCGCTTACCACTCGCTTGCAAGGCGATCTATCGATTTGAAAATTCGGGTATCGGCGTTCGATTTACGGATATTTCCCGATTCGAGCAGGAGCTGATCTCCTCGATCATTGCGACTAAGCTTGAGACGGAAGGTTTGCCGGCGGAAGTTGATCCCTTTGCCGAACCGAAGAGAAGCCCGTCACATTTGCGGGAGACTGGCGTACCCGCTGCCCGCGAAATTCGCGAACAAATGTTGGATGAAGCGATGTCGGCCGAGGAAGTTAGCTAATCAATTTGTTTCCACGCTTCCTCAATATCTCCTGAAATGATAGACGTAGCTCGCCGCTTTCAAGCGAAGTTAAAGCCGCTAACTCTTTTTCGCTGAATGCACCACAGCTTATCCCACGCCGAAAGAAATTCATCAGTCCTTCGGCCGATGCTGCATCATCGAAGGCGTTACCCGTCAGCGTCGCCTGCGTCGCCCGAGCCAAAAAGTCTTTTATCCTTTCTGCCTGTCGATCCATAGACGAAATAAAGAATGCATTCACGGCTGCGTAGCGAGCCGGAAGCTGGTTCGGGTGAAGGTCCCAGCTTTGATAAAATCCTGCAGCCATTGACCGAAAGATGTTTTCGAAGTGCTCGGCCCAGCCGGCATGAATTGCCCGTCGGTTTTCGCTCTTTTGTATGTTGTTCAACCGCCCGGCTGCATGCACAAGTACGGGCAAACGAGTGGTTACTGAATCTACAAGTCGAATGCCATGCGGGGCAAGATTTACAAGCATCATTTGCCGAGCAAAATTGCATGCGTCGTGTTTGAGATCTTGATATTCTGCTGAGATGCCAAGCGCCGAAGTGTAATCAAACGCACCAAAATGGGCGGATGTGACCCTGCCCTTTCCTGCGAGTACGATCTCCCGCAAAGCTGAATTTCCTTTTTTATCAAAGATTGCTTCCGGCGTTTCGATCATCACCTCAATTCCGATCGAGCCAACCGTCAATTTGTTTCGCTTCTCAAACTTTCGAAGTCGATCGGACAGATCGCGAACTTGCTTGCTGCCGGTTATCTTCGGAAGCGTTACGACGAGATCGAGCGGGAAATTCTCGGCAGTTTCGGACAGAAGAGTTTGAAGAAAAAGATCGAGCGTTCTCGTTGCCCGAACATAGGTTTCCCGTCCGAATGACTTTATACGGAAACCGCAGAAAGCCGTGCGCGAGCCATCTCGGACCGACCTTGCCAGTTCACCCGCGGTGCGTCTCGTGTCTGCGTCTTCCTCTTCGTCAGTGCGAAATCCATAGCCGTCTTCAAAGTCGATCCGGAAATCTTCTACGGGCCCATTTGTGAGTTTCGAAACCGTCTTTTGATAGACGATCCACGCGAACCAAGCATCGAAATGCTCGGATCTTGCTTTGGATCTATTACGTGCAATTTGTTTGTCCAAACGTTCAATTGCATCAAAGGAATTCGGCAGCGTTTCCGAACCAGCCAACGGCATCGCCTGAGCAAATTCGACAAAATTGGGGGCATACATTTTAACCGTCTTAATTGCAATATCGCCAAGCTTGCGCGGTGTTGCGCCGGTAAACCTGTCTGCTCCGCCGTAAACGACATGCACAGGTGAGCGAAGCGGCACGGGCCTCAAGTTACGCTCTTTCGGTTCTTTCACCTTGCGATCTTTTACGATCAGTTTGACCCCCTCGTCGCCTTCTTGGAGAACTGTCTTACTCATAATCCTAAAAAATCGCGTCGATCGCTTCCTCGAGATTCTTGACTCCGACTACACGCAGTCCCAGTAGTTTTTCCAATCCCTTTTTATTCGATTCCGGCAGGATCAGCTTCTTGAACCCTAGCGTTTGAGCCTCACGGGCTCGGGCCTGGGCTTGAAGCACTCCGCGAACCTCGCCGGTTAAACCAACTTCGCCGAAGACTGCTGTCTCGGGAGGGATCTGTAGATTTCGAAAGCTTGAGACTATGGCGGCGATGACGCCCAGATCGGCAGCCGGTTCGTCGATCTCAAGCCCGCCCGCAACGTTAATAAATACGTCGTCACCCGAGAGTTGGAGACCAAGCCGCTTTTCGATAACAGCGATCAGCAGAGACGCGCGATTCTGATCAAACCCTTGTGCCATTCGACGCCCCGTTCCAAATTTCGAATCGCTCACCAATGCCTGGATCTCGACCAACATGGGCCTCGTGCCTTCCATGCAAACGGTCACGACGGATCCTGTCGCATTCTCCGGTCGTTCCTGCAAAAACAATTCCGAAGGATTGCCAACGGGAACCAAACCGGTTCCTGTCATTTCAAAAACGCCGATCTCGTTTGCCGCACCGAAGCGGTTTTTTGTCGCGCGGATAATTCGATGATTGTGATGCCGATCGCCTTCGAAATAAAGAACAGTATCAACGATATGTTCCAGGGTTTTGGGCCCGGCGATCGAACCTTCTTTGGTAACATGGCCGGTCAGAAAAACAGGAACGCCGGATTGTTTCGCGAACATCATAAACTGAGCCGCGACCTCTCGAACCTGCGAGACGCTTCCCGGAGCAGACTCGATCCGTTCGCTGAAAACGGTCTGGATCGAATCTACGATAATAACTCCGGGTTGAAGGCGTTCGGTTTCGACTAGGATGGACTGAAGATTAGTTTCCGGTAGGATGAAAAGTTCATCGGCATTCACGCCGAGACGCTCGCCGCGCATTTTGATCTGCCGTTCCGATTCTTCGCCAGAGATATAAAGGACCTTCGCGCCACCGACGACCAATTGCTCCGCCATTTGGAGAACAATTGTAGATTTACCGATTCCGGGAGCACCGCCGATCAATACCAGCGACCCGGCGACAATTCCGCCGCCAAGAACGCGATCGAATTCTTCGATCCCGGACGAAATGCGAGCGTCATCCTGAGCTTCGATCTTGCCGAAAGCCACTGGCGTTGATTCGCGAAAGCGCCCTGAAAGGGAACCGCCACTTACACCCGCGGCAACAGCCGTCGGGCGGAAACGCTCTTCGACCAATGTGTTCCATTCACTGCAATCCGGGCATTGTCCAAGCCATTTTCGTGCCTGACCGCCGCAGTTTTGACAGACGAATATCGTTGCAGGTTGCTTTGCCATAGTTCCGGATTCTGAGATTACTCTACGATCCGGAAAAAGTGTAGGCGGCGTGAAAAAATAGCCTTGTCACGGAAGCTGTGTCGACTATGCCGCCGTCCGAAAATTCGCTATGTTTGAGCAATGAATGTCACGTCGATACATGCATTTGCCGAAAAGGTGGCGTTGATAACGGACGGCACGAACGCCGTTGGCCGGGCCGTTTGTATGCAGCTGGCGCTCAACGGCGCATATGTGATCGTTGGTCTTCCTGAACCAAATCCTGAGGGCCACGGCTTGATCGAAGACCTCTCCGCTCTTGGAACGCACGTAAATACTTGCGTTTGGGATCCGTTCGCACTTGATGGGCCGAAGGCGCTGATCGATCAAGCGGTTTCGTTCTTCGGCCGGCTCGATCTTTTAATAAATTGTTTAAAAATTGACGCCCCGTCTAATCTGAAGAACGGGGATATCGATCGTCAGATCATCGAAGGTTCGCTCACTTCGACTCTATCGGTTATTACGGAGGCAATACCGTACCTGGAGCAGCGGCCGAGGCCGAGGATCTTAAACGTCATTTCAAATGCTCTGATCGGCGATTTGGCACAGACGGCCGGCAATTATGGAATTGTCGGCCTGACCAAAACTCTTCCTGCCAAGCTGCCGCCAAAATTTAGGGTAAATGCGGTAAATGTTCTATCGAGAGCGACGACAGCGGGTTCGTTGGATCCCGCCCCAGTTCGAGAAGACGGTATCGCTGCACCCGACGATGTCGCACGAACGGTTCTATTCCTCTTGTCGGGTGAAGCCGTCGCCATAAATGGGCAGCTAATTGAGATAATTTAAAATTATTGGGTCACCCAGTTAATTGACTTAATCGGAACATTGGGTTCGTGTTAATATTTACTTGATGAAGTGGGACGTTCTCATTATTCGAATCGGTTTCGTCGGCTTGCTGGCGGGGATCGGCTATTTACTTGATCCATTCCAGTCGTGGGCCGATCTTAGGTCGATGCTCGGCAACGAGCGCGGGGTTCGGTTCGTTTCAGCCATCTTCGGAGCTTTACTCGGCCTTTTAATCGTCGCATTTGAACTTCGGGCCAGCCGAGCGAGCCTTAGAACACTCATCGGTGCCGCTATCGGTTCGATCCTCGGCATCATCGGAGCTTATTTGATAGGAATGCTTATAACTGCTCAGGACATCGGAACCGTTCCCGGGCAGATGAAAGTATTCCTGACTATCGCACTTGGGTTTTTCATGGGTTATATTGGCCTGATGGTCGGCGCGGCAAAGGGCGACTATCTCGACCTGTCAGCTTTGGGCGGAATTTTCAGCGACAGAACCGTAAAACACGACAATAAGGTTTTAGACACTTCGGTGATCATCGATGGCCGTATTGCCGATGTCGCGGAAACCGGTTTTCTCAGTGGCAGCCTCATCATTCCGACCTTTATTCTCGCTGAACTTCAGCAAGTTGCGGATTCGGCAGATTCGTCCAAGCGGCAACGTGGTCGGCGTGGTCTCGATATGCTTCAGCGGCTCCGCAATAATACAAAGCTTGATATTCAGATCGTCGAGACCGATTTTCCGGCGGTCAAGGAAGTCGATCTCAAATTGATCGAACTAGCCAAGCAGATCGACGGCGTAATAGTTACTAACGACTTCAATCTGAATAAGGTGGCGCAACTCCGCGGCGTGGCGGTTCTGAACATAAATGAACTTGCCAACGCTGTAAAGCCTGTTGTTCTTCCAGGTGAAGCAATGCGTGTTTTCGTGTTGAAAGAAGGCAAAGAATATAATCAAGGCGTTGCATATCTGGATGACGGAACGATGGTCGTAATTGACAACGCGCGTCGGCTGATCGGAAAGACTACGGATATCGCGGTCACCAGCGTTCTGCAGACTACCGCGGGTAAGATGATCTTTGGCAGGCTCTGGGAAGAGAAAGATGACCACGGCGATCCGGGCAACGTTGCGATACACGATTCGCGTTCGATGGGATTTAGAAAGGCAACGCGCGAGTTGAGACAAACTACAATAATTGAAGAACTGGACTAAGCCGGTTTTCAATCGTAAATGATCTTCAATATTCATGAACACCGCAATAATTGTAGCGGCCGGTAGCGGTCAAAGATTCAATTCTGAAATTCCAAAACAGTTTATCGAGATCTCCGGAAAGCAGATCGTGGTTCATTCCATCGAAAGATTTGCATCGTGCGACCTGATTGATTCGATCATCGTTATCGTTCCTGAAGATGAAGTCGAACAATTTTCAGAGCAACAAGCCGTTCAATCTATTACAAAAGTAACCGCAATAGTTGCCGGTGCTTCGACCCGATCAGCATCCGTTTTTGCTGGATTTTCGGCCGTTGATCCCGCTACTGAGATCGTGGCGGTACACGACGGCGCACGGCCTTTAGTAACTTCTGAAGAGATCATCCGAACTATTGAACGTGCTCGCGAAACTGGAGCTGCATGTCTAACGGCGCCGGTTGTCGATACGATCAAAGAGGTAGCCGAAGGCTGGATCATGGGAACTGTCGACCGCAGAAGGCTACGGCGTGCGATGACTCCGCAAGCATTTAGGTATGCACTTTTGATGGAGGCGTTCGCAGGCCGCGAACTCAGCGATGACATTACAGATGAATGCTATCTGGTCGAACAGCTCGGGCACAAGATCGCGTCGGTTCCCGGCGGCTCGCGAAACATAAAGATCACACATGCTGAAGACCTCACTCTTGCTGAATTGTTTCTCGCGGAAGGTTATTGAAATTCAATGTTTCGAATAGGATTCGGAAATGATATTCATCGGCTGTTGGTCGGACGGCCGCTGGTCATCGGTGGTATATCCGTCGAATCGGAGTTAGGAGCCGACGGCCATTCCGACGCAGACGTGCTGCTTCACGCGATAACCGATGCGATCCTCGGAGCAATGGCCCTTGGCGATATCGGTACCCATTTCCCAAACAGCGATCCACAGTGGAAGAACGCGGCAAGCTCATTCTTCCTTAAGAATGCTGCAGAATCTGCAAAAACGAAAGGCTATTCCATCGTAAATTTAGACTCCACGATATCACTTGAACAGCCGAAACTACGGTCATACATTGGTGAGATCCGAGATAATATCGCTAACTTGCTTGAGATTGACATTAGCTGCGTCAGCGTAAAAGCGAAGACCGGCGAGGGCGTGGACGCAGTTGGCAAAGGACAAGCGATCAAAGCGGACGCGGTCGTGCTATTAACGTCTGGATAAACGTTCTGAAAATAGACTTTAAGGCTGCCCATGTGCGAAACTCGAGGCTGTCTTTTCTATGCGTGCACAGGAAATCATCGCAAAAAAGCGTGACGGCGGAGAGTTGTCGTCGTCAGAGATCGAATCGTTTATCTACGGTGACTGCGACAAATCGTGGGCAGATTATCAGACCGCGGCCCTTTTAAGGGCGATGTTCACCCGCGGACTTTCGCTCGAGGAGCAGAACGCTTTGACCTTCGCGATGCTGCATTCAGGTGAAGTGCTCGATCTTTCCGGCGTGGTATTGCCGAAAGCCGATAAGCATTCTACGGGTGGAGTTGGCGACAAGACTTCTTTGATTATTGCCCCGATCGTGGCGAGTTGCGGGGTCGCAGTTCCAATGATCTCGGGCCGTGGTCTTGGTCATACAGGCGGGACGCTAGATAAGCTCGAATCCATTCCTGGTTACAACGTGAACCTTTCGACGGGCGAATTTCGCCGCATTCTCGACAGGTGCGGATTTGCGATGATGGGCCAAACGGCCGATATCGTGCCGGCAGACAAAAAGCTTTATTCGCTCCGTGACGCGACTGCGACCGTTCCATATATTCCGCTTATCGTCGCTTCGATAATGTCGAAGAAACTTGCCGAAGGGCTTGATGCGCTTGTACTGGATGTAAAGACCGGCAACGGCGCATTTATGAAGGATCTGGAAGATTCGATCAAGCTTGCCAAAGCGATGGTGGCGACAGGTGAAGGCTTTGGTGTAAAAACTCAGGCGGTCGTTTCGGATATGAGCCAGCCGCTTGGGCGAATGGTCGGGAACGCCAACGAGGTCGTCGAATGCGTGAATATTCTGAAAGGCAAACGCGATGTACGAAGCGAAGATCTTCGTTCGCTGTCGATCGATCTTTCAGCCCGGATGCTTATGCTTGCCGGTGTCGAACAGTCATTTCCGGCCGCCATAGAGATGGTTGAAGCGAAACTTTCGAACGGTGCGGCTTTCGACCAATTCGTTGAAAATTGCATGCTTCAGGGTGGCGATGCGCGTTTTTGTGACGATCCGAATAGTATCTTGGGCGACAGTTTGAACGCGGTTCGCATCAAAGCCAAAACGGACGGATTTGTCGGAACTGTTGATGCGTTAGCTATCGGCGAAGCGGTTGTACAGATCGGCGGCGGACGAACCCGAGCGGAAGACCTGATCGATCATGCCGTCGGGTTCTCGTGCGATGTTAAGGTCGGCGATTCGGTCAGGGCGGGTCAGACACTTGGAGAGCTCTTTTGCCGAAACGAGTCGCAGGCATCGTCGGTTAAAGAGAAGCTGGATGGAGCTTATAATATTGTGGACGAACCGGTGCCTAGGCTGAAATTGATCAAAGCAGTTATCCCATGAAGATAAGACATTTAATCGCGTTGTTTTTCGGTTGCGTCGCTCTAGCAACGTCGTGCAGCGGCGGCATTGATGGAGAGCGGACTGATTGTAGTAAGAAAATCGGCATCGTTTTCGACATTGGCGGCAAGAACGACCGGTCGTTCAATGCAGCGGCGTGGGACGGTGTACAGCGGGCACGAAGAGAGCTTGGCATCTGTTTGTATGACATTGAGCCGGGCAATCCAACCTCGATCGAACCCGCGATGCGAGCGTTCGCCGAACGTAATTTTGATCTTGTGATAGGCGTTGGCTTTGCTCAAGGGCCGATCATGCAGAAGGTGGCGACGGATTACCCTGATGCAAAATTCGCGATAATCGACGGCGTAATATTTGAGGCCGATGGGAAAACACCGAAGTCGAATGTCGCGTCGCTGGTCTTTCGCGAGCATGAAGGATCCTATCTTGTGGGGATGATCGCAGCTTCGAAATCGCGGACCGGAGTTCTCGGTTTTCTCGGAGGAATGGACATTCCGCTGATTCGGCGTTTCAACGAAGGTTATATCGAAGGAGCGAGATCGGTAGATCCGAAGGTTAAGGTTGTTTCTAATTATGTCGGCGTAACAGATCATGCGTGGAACAATCCCGGTAAAGGAAAGGAACTTGCACTAAACCAGATCGATCGTGGAGCTGATGTGATCTTTACGGCTGCAGGCAACTCCGGTCTTGGTGCGTTTGACGCAGCCGAACAGTTTGGCAAGAATCCCCAGGGCGAAGCGAATCGCTTCGTCATCGGCGTCGATTCGAATCAGAACGGCGTGAAGCCCGGTTTCGTGCTTACCTCAATGGTAAAGCGAGTCGATAACGCGGTTTTCGATGTTATCCAAGAAGTGCTTGAGGGGCGTTTTGCAGGTGGGTTTCACGTCTTCGGTCTAGATAAAGACGGCGTCGCTTATGCCTTGGACGATTTCAACAAACCATTGATTTCGCAAGACGTTATCGACCGCACCGAGTCTGCGAAAGCGAAGATAATATCAGGCGAGATCAAGGTCACTGACGCTATGGCGCCGAAAGATTAAATGCTTGAAGTAAAAAATATCAAGAAAGCGTTTGGCAATTGTGTTGCCAATGACGACGTTTCTTTGACCGTAAAGAACGGCACCATCCATGCGATCGTTGGCGAGAACGGTGCCGGGAAGTCTACGATAATGAAGATCGTTTATGGATTCTATCGGCCTGATTCCGGTCACATTCTTTACAACGGAACTCCAGCAAATATTCGCAGTCCGCACGACGCGATCGCACTTGGAATCGGCATGGTGCACCAACATTTTATGTTGGTTGATACTATGACGGTTGCGGAAAATATCGTCCTCGGTGCCGAGACCGGATCGGCGGTTAGTCTCGATATTGAAGCTGCAGAACGGGCGATCAAGCAGCTTTCTGATGAGTTGAAACTCGAAGTCGAACCGTCGGCACTTATCGAAGATCTGTCTGTTGGGGGACAACAAAGGGTCGAGCTCCTAAAGGCTCTTTATCGCAATGCGGAACTATTGATCCTGGACGAACCAACGGCAGTTTTAACGCCAAAAGAGGTTAAAGATTTCTTCGCGATCCTTCGTCGAATGCGTTCGCAGGGTAAAACGATCATTATCATCACGCACAAGCTCGATGAAGTTCTCGATGTCTCGGATGAGGTTACGGTTATGCGTGACGGCAAGACCGTCGGACGTAAGAAAACGTCGGAGACTTCGGCTTCGGAACTTGCCCGCATGATCGTCGGTCGGGAGGTTCTACTTCGCGTTGAAAAGACCGAGGCGAAGCCCGCCGAAGCGATACTTGAAGTTTCCGGCCTCAGCATTGACGGCAAACACGGGCTCGCGGTCGACGATATTTCTTTCACCGTTCATTCAGGCGAAATTGTTGGCATCGCCGGTATCGAAGGTAACGGGCAAACTGAACTGATTGAAGCTCTAGCTGGATTGCGGCGAACTAGATCAGGGAAGGTCAGCTTCGGAAGCAAAGATGTGACAGGTCTGAGTTCCAGGCAGGTAAAGGAGCTTGGAATTGCGCACATTCCGGAAGACCGTCATAAACGAGGGTTGTTATTAGATTCAGATCTATCCGAAAACGCGATTCTTGGAGTACATTATCGGGAGCCCATAAGTGGCTTTGCGGGATTGATGAACGGTCAAGAAATTTCAGCACGAGTAACCGGTATCATCGAAAAATTTGATGTGCGGCCAACCGATCCAACCCTGACCGCCAAATCGCTTTCAGGCGGTAACCAGCAAAAATTGATAATTGGAAGGGAATTCGAACTTGCTCCGCGATTGCTTTTGGTTTCGCAGCCGACGCGCGGTGTGGATATTGGAGCGATAGAATTCATCCACAAAAAGATCATCGATCTTCGCGATTCCGGTTCCGGTGTTTTGTTGGTTTCCGCTGATTTGGAAGAGGTTACGTCGCTAGCGGATCGGCTTCTTGTAATGCGTGAAGGAAAGATCGTTGGCGAGGTTGATCCGGCAAAGGCTTCGAAAGAAGAGATCGGCTTGATGATGACTGGCGGTTAAGAGGTTGCAGCCATGGGATTGTAGCCACGAATACATGAATAGGAAAAGAAAACTATTATTGGATTCGTGGCTAAAAAAGTTTCACGCTGCAGCTGTCTTTCCAAATACAGACGTCATTCCGTCGATCGCCTTCTCCAGGTTTTCCATGGCACTGGCGTAGGAGACTCTCAGAAATCCGTCGGCTCCGAATCCGGCACCATCAGTGACCACCACGTGAGCGTCGGTGAGCAGCCGATCGGCGACATCTGCTGATGAAGCGAACTCCTCGCCCA
>JBBSKW010000092.1:0-13276 GCA_038256005.1 Pyrinomonadales bacterium | reverse complement strand
CCATCACTATAACTACGCAGTCGCCTCCTTCTCTTCGGTCAGTGAACCGACCGCCGCCTTAAACACCTGGCCTCGCTCTTCGAAGCTGTTGAACATATAAAAACTTGAACAAGCCGGAGCAAGCAATACAGCATCGCCCGATCGAGCCTTGTTGAAAGATCGTTCTACAGCATCGGAAAGCGAATCGGCTCGAAAAATTTGCGTGGTCCCTTTCAACTGCCCTTCTATATTGTCAGCGTCTTCGCCGATCAAAACGATTGCACGCACCGAACTTTCAATTAGGGGTACTAGAGGCGAGTACGGAGCGTTCTTTCCACGGCCGCCAAGGATCAGAACTATCTTGCCAACGACATCTTGGAATGCCTCCAACGCTTTCATCGTCGCATCGACGGACGTTGCCTTCGAATCGTTGTAGAATTTGACTCCATCGATCTCTGCCACGAATTCGATGCGATGCTCTACGCCCGTAAATTCCGAAACCGTTTTCCGCAAAGATATCGGATCAACACCACAAGCCAAAGCAGCCGCAGTCCCCGCCAATACGTTCTCAACGTTATGCAGGCCACGTAAGGAGATCTCGTCTCTCGTCGTTAATACTTTTTCCATTTTGTTCGCTTTTGAGAGTAGTTCCCGACCTCGTAAAAACAAACCTTCTTCTAATTCTTGCTTCACACTGAACATAGAGACCGTCGCTCTCAACCCCAATGCCCACGATGCCGTGATCTCGTCATCAGCATTCAATATCGCCAGATCATCCACCGTCTGGTTCATAAAAATCCGATGCTTTGCAGCAGCGTAGTCGGTGAACGAATCGTAACGGTCGAGATGATTTGGCGTAACGTTCAAACAGATCGCCACGTTGGGCCGAAAATCGACGATCGTCTCAAGCTGAAAGCTCGAAAGTTCTACCACCGTCCAGCCTTCGTCGGTCGAACTTTCTGCCAATGTTAGAAGCGGCGTTCCGATGTTGCCGCCAACCTGTGTCGGAATACCCGCATTCCTTAATAATTCACCGATCAGTGTCGTGGTCGTAGTCTTTCCATTTGAACCAGTTATTCCAACGATCCGGCCTTTCATAAAACGAAAAGCAAGTTCAACCTCGCCAATAACCTCGCCATCCTTGCGATCAACGTATCTCGCAGGAATTGTGTTCGTCGGAACACCAGGCGAGATCACGACAAGATCGATCTGATCGAGTAGCCACGAAGGTATCTGTCCATCGATCAAACCTACACCGTGATTTTCCTTCAGAGCTTTCGCTACTTCGGTCCAGCTTTCAACTTCCTTGCTGTCATGCAAAGCGACCGTCGCACCGCGTTCGGCCAGGAACTTTGCCGAAGCAATTCCAGACCGACCCGCACCAAGAACCAAAACTTTTCGTCCCGCGATTTCCATCAATAATCGATCACCAGTTACCAGTTCCGAGTATTCAGTTCACTATCTAAGCTTCAGCGTCGAAAGGCTTAACAATGCAAACAGTATCCCCACAATCACGAACCTAAATACGATCTTCGGTTCCTTCCAACCTGACATTTGAAAGTGATGGTGAAGCGGAGCTTGTAGAAAGACTCTTTTCCCTACACCACCGGTCTTTTTCGTAAACTTAAAGAACGAAACCTGGATCATTACTGACAGCGCTTCGAGAATGAAAACGCCGCCGATAAACGGCAGCAGAAATTCCTGCTTTGTAAGGATCGCTACCGTACCAAGAGCACCGCCGATCGCCAGCGAACCGACGTCGCCCATAAAGACTTCCGCGGGCGGCGCGTTGTACCAAAGAAATCCCAGGCTCGCTCCGACCATCGCACCGCAAAAGACCGTTAATTCGGCTGACGCCGGATTGTGCGTAATGTCCAATATTTCCGACCACCGGCGATCGCTTGCGACATACGTCAACGCCGTTAAGGCCGCCATTGCGATGAACGTAATGCTAGACGCGAGCCCGTCCATACCATCAGTCAGGTTCACCGCGTTGGACGAACCCAGCAAAATGAAAATGATAAAGACCAGGTAAAGGAGCGGTGGAATTACGCTCACGCCAAACGGGTCGGCGGTCCATTTTAAGAACGGCAGGCTTAGATTCCACGAATAATTCGTGAAAAAGTAGAGCACGCCCCAGACCAAGATCGCCGTTATCAACTGTCCCGCAAGCTTTTGCTTACTCGTTAACCCGAGGCTGCGTTTCTTCACGATCTTGATGTAATCGTCCGCGAAACCAACCAAACCGAATAGCGTCGTCGCACCAAGAGCCAGCCATAGAAACAAGCTGTCGAGTCGTGCCCAAAGCAATGTAGATAAGAACACCGCACCGAGAATTAACACGCCGCCCATTGTCGGCGTTCCCTTCTTTGCCTGATGCTCTTCGGAAAGCTCTTCACGAATTTCCTGTCCGACCTTTAGAGCCTCAAGCTTTCGGATCACCCATTTTCCTAAAAACAGCGAAAGAAGAAGTGCGGTGATCGTCGCCCACGCCGTTCTGAACGTTACGTATTGAAAAACGTTAAGGCCTTTATAGAAATAGGATTCGCTAACCGCTCCGTATTGGCGAAAAATGATCTGATATAAGAGGTGATAGAGCATTGTCGATTTTGGATCTCGGATTGCGGATTTTGGATTGCCTGTTTCTCGGCAGTTTCAACCCGCCGAACCTTTTTCCTCCAATTCAAATTTTTCCAACAACTTCTCTATCACTAATTCGGTCCTTACGCCACGCGAGCCCTTAACCAAAACGGCATCGCCTTCCTCGACCATCGAACAAAGCAGTTCACCGGCGGCAGATGAATCAATTGCAAATTCGGCCAACCCAATTCCGCCTTTGCGAGCCCCTTCAACTAATTCTTTTCCAAGTCCGCGAACGCCGATCAAAACGTCAACATTTAACTCGGCCAGTTCCTTACCGGTCGCGAAATGGATCTCAGCCGCTTGCTGCCCAAGTTCGAGCATTTCACCGGCGACGACGATCAAACGTTTTGCATCTTTACCGCCCGAGGTCAGAGTCTCAACCATTGAAATGAGAGCGTCCGGATTCGAATTATACGAATCGTTGATGACTGTAAAACCTTCCCTAAAACGGATCACTTCACCACGCTGCGGCGGAGCTTCGACGTCGGTCAACGCCTCGGCGATCTTTTCTGCCGACATGCTGAACGAGAATCCGACCGCTGCTGCCGCTAACGCGTTCATAATATTATGTCGGCCGCCGAGCGGTAATTTCACCATCGCTGAACCCGACGGCGTCTTGAGTTCGAAAGTCGAACCGCTGAAGCTTTGTGCTTCGATCGAGGTTGCCATAATATCGGCGGAAGTATCGATCCCAAACGTCAAAACTTCGCCGCGGCTGAGTTCTGCCATAGCGGCAACGCGGTCGTCGTCAGCATTGAGCACGGCCGTGCCGCCAGTCTTCATTCCTTCAACGATCTCAGCTTTAGCTTTGGCTACATTTTCGATCGAACCAAGATGCTCAACGTGCACGGGTAAGACATTGAGCACCACCGAAACGTCGGGCGGCGTAATCCTGCAAAGGCGCGCGATCTCATTCATTGGCGTGGACATTCCCATCTCCAGAACCGCGGTGTCGTATGAATCGTCTTGTGCAAGCCGCAGAACGGTCAAAGGAAGCCCGAGCCCGTTGTTGTAGTTCCTGATATTTTTAAGAACCTTTCGCCTTCCATGCGATAGAACATGTGCCGATAGCTCTTTTGCCGTCGTCTTTCCTGCACTTCCCGTTATAGCGACGACCGGTCGATTCCACGCGACGTAAACACCATGAGCGAGAGATTGTAAGGCTTCGATAGTGTCGTCAACCAAAACAAGTCGGTCGCGAAAACTTTCTAGCGTCGTCTTGTGTTCCTCATATCGATCCGGCCTTACAATGCACGCGGCAGCTCCATTCTCAAACGCGTTCGCAACAAAAACGGTCGCATCGTCAAAATCGCCGTTAAACCCGTTGTTCTTGTAATCCGGTTGCGATAGGGCAAAAAAGACGCCACCCGCCTGAACCTCACGCGAATCTATTGAAAAAGATCCGATCTCGCGTGTGTACAAAGCGGGTGCAATGCCTGTTGGGACGGCGTTCATGTATTCGATCGCAGTTTTGAGGTTCAAGTTTTCTTTTTAGGCTTCTCCTTTGTAGCTTCCGTCTGCTTGGGAATTAACCTTGCCGGCGTGCCGGTCTTCGCGTCCGGCTTAACTACTCGTGGACGATCGCCGGTTACTTTTTTGGTCTCTGGTTTCGCTGCCGGTTGTGTTTCGGCCTTAGGTGCCGGAGCGGGAACCGCCTCTACTGTTTTCGTCGGCTTCTCGGCTTCTTTTACGTCCCCGATGTTGTCTTCAACTCTCGGGCCACCCAGCGATTCACCGTTTCCGACCGATTCAGCAACTTCGTCGGTCTCGAAGACCCCTTGCATTCCATCAGAATCCGGAGCGACCTTCAGTTCAGGCAACACCTTTTCTGTAATCTCGCGGAAGACAGGAGCAGCAACATCGCCGCCATTTCGTCCACCGATCCGAGGTTCGTCGATTACGACCGCGATCGTGATCTTCGGGGCATCCGCCGGTGCGTAACCGATGAATGACGAGACATATTTCGACGAGCTGACCCGTTTGATCGCCGGATCGTATTTCCAAGCCGTCCCCGTCTTTCCGGCGGTCGAATAACCTTCGACTTGCGCCTTTTTTCCGGTTCCGGAAACAACGACCTGCCGCAGCATTCGGCGCAAGCCTGCAGCCGCCTCATCGCTAACTACCCTTGTTTTTTCCGGCTTTGTAACGGAGATCACCGTTTCATCAGAACGTCTTATTTCTTTGATTATTCGGGGCTGAACCCGGACACCATTGTTTGCTATCGTCGCAAAAGCGGTTGCCATCTGCAACGGTGAAACACCGATTTCATATCCGATGGACATCGACGCCAGCGAATCGCCATACCACTTCTCGGGCGAACGCACCATTCCGCCCGTTTCGGCCGGAAGTTCGATCCCGGTCGGAGCGCCAAAGCCGAACTTCTTGATCGCTTCGTAGTAGTTTTCACGTCCCACACGCATTCCGGTCTTGACCGCACAAACGTTGCTCGAAACGGCCATCGCCTTGATAAAATTGATCCGACCGAGCACCCGTGAATCTTTGAATTTATGTTTCGCGACCTCGATCGTCCCATTGCCGGTGTCGATCTCAGCTTCGGGCGAGATCATCCCCCGGTCCAGTGCCGCGCCGTAAGTGACCAATTTAAAGACCGAGCCCGGCGAGTAGAAACTTTGGATGGAATTGTTACGCAAATTCTCCGGACTAATTCCCTTCAGATCGTTCGGATCGAACGTCGGATAGTTTGCCATCGCAAGAACCTCGCCCGAGGCATGGTCGATAACGATCGCCATCCCGGATTTTGCACCTGATTCCCGAACGGCTCGACCAAGAGCTTCTTCAGCCGTATTCTGAAACGAAGCATCTATCGTCAACACAATATTTCCCGGCGCCTCCTGTTCCGAAACGACCTCGTCGTAAACGCGGCCTAGGCGATCACGCTCTTGAACCTTTTTGATCACGGCACCAAAAAGCGCTTCATTCTGCGACTGTTCGATCCCGGCCTGGCCAACTCCTTCCGCATTACTAAATCCAATGACGTGAGCTCCGACAGTTCCCTGCGGGTAACTTCGCTTTTGGTCTTCTCGCCAATGCAGGCCGGCAAATCTCGGCAGGTCAGACTTCTTGACAGCCGGGTCTTCGAGAAGTCGATTGATCCGCTGAACATCCTCTTCGGTCAATTCCTTCGCGATCGGTACGAATTTCCGCTCCGCATCCTTCGCTTCTTTCAAGGTCGATTCGATCCGAGCCTGCTTTACCTGAAGGGCTTTGGCAATAGCTTTTGAGGCTGCGGCCACATCGTCGATCGCTGTTGCGTCGGCATAAAGCGTCTTCGAGCGAACGCTCATCGCAAGAGCCCGCTCGTTCCGGTCGTAGATCGTGCCGCGAAGGAGGCGACTCTTCTTTACGTCGATCCGCTGTTTGATAGCCCGCTCGCGCAACCAGCCGTGTTCACTGATCTGCAAGTAGACCAATCTCGCACCAACACCGCCAAACCACAGCACAAGAACGGCGATCACGAACATGAAGCGTGTAAATGCCACTTGCCGCATGTTCTTCTTTGGTGGACGTCGGCTTGTTTTTGCTTTCATTGGATTGATTAACTAATCGAATTTAGCGATGGTACGGGCTTGAGCCGATCGTGTGGTCGGCATTGAGATAGTGGTACGTCGAATACCGTTGGAATCTTTCGCGTCGTTCCGGTGCGCCACAGTAACAATTCGCGGACGTCCGTCTTCATTTACGGGTACGGGCTTAACAACTGTTTCCTTGGCTTTCGTCGGAGTTTGCTTGGCCACGGTTGAGGCGGCCTTCTTTTCCAAAGCTACTGCCGGCTTTGTGGCTACTGCTTTTAATACAGCCCCAATCTTCGGCTCGGCCGTTTCTTTACTCGCAAAGCTTGCAAGCGACGCACTGGGTTGGGTCGCTTCGGCCGCTGAAGGCTCGGCTAATTTGGTCAGCATCGCTGTTTCGGTAAAGCCTAGCGTGCGGGCAGTTCGCTTTAGTGCATTCGGCGTCATTGCGACCTCACGCTCGAGCTCTAACCGCCGTTTTTCGTTATTCAATTCCTGAAGTTGATTTCTGAGCTTCGCGTTCATTATCCCGAGTTCCATCGAAGAAAAATGTCGCGTTGCCGCAAAGAACAGCCCCGAGGCGATCGCAACCGCTCCGACGATAGTTATCAGCAAATATTTCCAGGAGAAAGCGGACGCGTCGGCGGCGTTGGCTGCGGACATTCGGTTGCGGTGAGTGTTTCTTCGTTTCATCGGATAGTCCTAAAAAGTCAGCTAAGTTTTTCTATCGCACGCAGCTTTGCGCTTCGTGCCCGGGGGTTATTGTCTATCTCTTCTTCCGTCGGCGTTAAGGGCTTTCGTGTGAGAATCTCTACGCGTTTTGAAGCTCCGCAAACACATTGCGGTATCTTTGGCGGACACTGGCAACGTCCTGATAATCTTAAGAAGGTCTGCTTGACCAAACGATCTTCCAAAGAATGAAAGCTGATCACTGAAAGGCGTCCACCTATCTTCAAAAGCTCGATCGATTCGACCAAAAATGTTTCGAGTGATTCCAATTCGCGGTTTACCGCTATTCGCAAGGCCTGAAAGGTGCGGGTCGCGGGATGAATGCTCTCCTTTTTGCTCGGTCTTACGCATGATTCAACCAATTTCTTTAGTTCAAATGTCGTTCGTATCGGAGTGCCCGCTTCCCTTGCCCAAACTATCCGGCGGGCTATTTTTCGTGAGGCACGTTCGTCGCCGTATGTATATATAATGTTAGCGATCTCTTCGGCATTGAGCCGTTCGAGCATTTCGGCGGCGGTTTCATCTTCAGAATGCGCATCCATTCGCATGTCGAGCGGAGCATTGAACCGGAAACTAAAGCCGCGTGTTTCGCTATCGACCTGCATCGACGAGACCCCAAGATCGGCGATGATGCCATCGACTTCTGCAAATCCTTCATCGGCCACTACCTGCTTTATTCCTTCAAAATTGCTGTGTCCGAAGCGAATTCGCGTTCCGTATTCTTTGAGCCGTTCTTTCGCGAGGCTGATCGCGTCTGCATCCTGATCGATCCCGATAACCGTCGCCGCAGGATTTCGCTCCAAGATAAGCTGCGTATGTCCACCTAGCCCGAGCGTTGCATCAACATATATCGAGCCCTTTTCCGGAGCAAGCAGATCGACCGCTTCTTCCCGAAGTACCGTAATATGGCGGTTTTCCGGAGATAGGTTGCTCATTTCAAAGATCCACCCATTTGATTATTAGACAGCTCGACGACGGCGTAACGATCGCTCGACCCGATTTTTGAGCCAAAGAGGCCTTAAGGACGCCAGATCGGCGCCAATATCAAAAAAGTGTGTTTTTCTGCTTTACCTAAGAAGGATGTGCTTAACGTATTAAGCAACTATGATCTGCGTTCGAACTGTCCCAAAGCGACCCATCTCTGTAAATGTCGAACTGCAAGAAGGATATTAAGCTGAACAGCAGTCGCCTGTCAAGAGAAAACTAACGTGAATTTTTAATCAACTGCTTAAACTCTTATTTACTTAAGATACGCCGAATAAAAATTTCATTTCAATTCATCTGCTTCGCAACTTTCGATTTTTGAAACGAGCAAATTTTGCTGTAGAGTTCTAAGATTGTCTTCAAATGGAATCGGGCTTTCTACAATTACTGGTCTTTGGAACGCTGGCTGCCGCGGCGAACGTGCTCGGTGGTCTGGCTCTTTTCCCGGCTAAACTGCACACAAGCTATAAGACGTATCTTAAGTATCTATTGGCTTTAGGTGCCGGTTTTATGATGGCCGTTGCGTTCATCGAGCTGATCCCGAAGACTATTCAGCTGTGGCAAACAGAGAACGTCGGCAGCGAATCGCTTTTTATTCCGATGCTGCTGCTTCTCGGCGGCTATATGCTGACGCAGTTTTTTGAGCACACGATCGCACCACATTTCCACCTCGGCGAAGAAGTTCACTCGGATCATGTGCTCAGCACACGATCGGCATACACAGGCGTGAGCGGGCTTTTAATTCACACATTCTTTGATGGCGTGTCGATCGCCGCCGCATCGCAGATCGACGTCCGCGTCGGTTTGCTCGTTTTTATTGCCGTTTTTCTGCATAAATTTCCCGAGGGCTTTACTATCGGCTCGATGATGCTAGCCGCCGGCAAAGGTATGCGTGAAGTTGTCATCGCGACTTCGCTGGTCGGCATCACAACATTGCTAGGCGTAGTACTTTTTTATCTCGCCGGTACTCGACTAGGCATTTCGGTCGCGTATGCACTGCCAATAGCCTGCGGAATTACGATTTATGTCGCAGCAAGCGACCTAATTCCTGAGGTAAATCACCACGGCGGCAAACGACCATTCGTATCTCTGTCGGTTTTTGCCGGCGTCGCACTGTTCTTTCTCGTCCATTTCGCGGTCCACGAATTCATCGGCAGATAAAATTCGGGAACATATATTTACTCAGGGCGTATAATAGATATCGGAGGTATTCCTGATACTATGCGTGAACCATATATTGCAGGCATTTTGAGTTTATTTATTCCTGGCGTGGGACAGATCTACAACGGCCGTATCATTATTGGCATTATTTGGCTTGTTTTGACGGGCGTTTCATGGATCGGCTCGGCCGGTCTGTTAGGCTGGGTAGTTCATTTTATCGCAGCCTGGTGCGCGTTTAGTTACGCCAAGGACAACCCGATTAGGTGAAAACCTAGATTACTTCATTTGATCCTCCTCTTTGCCCGGTGCTCGATAGCTCCGGGCTTTTTTCTTTTCGAATTGAAGGTCGTGGACCTCAGATCTTAGTTTTGAAATTTTAGATTTCGGGCCGAAACCTTGAACCTTGAACGTTGAACTAGAAACCGTCGTCTTCGGCGTAGCATTTTGGACTCGATCTGGAATCAGTTAAACTTATCAATTACTTTAGTTATGGTGAAAGAAGGTTTTCCATTCGTACTTGTACCGGCTGTAATTGCGCTTCTGCTTGGTGCGATAGGTTGGTGGCTGATCGCGTTCGCCTTTGTGTTCATTGCGCTCTTCATGGCATATTTTTTCCGTGATCCGCATCGCGTAACGCCCGAAGGCGAAGGCTTGATCATCTCCGCCGCCGACGGAAAAGTAACCCGTATCGACGAAACCGAAGCCGGAAAGATCGTTAGTGTATTTCTTTCTCCGCTGGATGTTCACATCAACCGATCGCCGATCGCCGGAACGGTAACAAAGATAGACTACATCGCGGGCAAGAAAATGCCGGCCACAAGCAATGAAGCGAGTTTGGTCAACGAACGCAACTCGCTTACGATAACGAATGGCGATCTGACCGTAGTTTGCACACAGATCGCAGGAATTCTGGCTCGCCGCATCGTTTGCTGGAGCAAGCAAGGCGACGTACTCGAGAGAGGTCAGCGTTTCGGCTTGATAAAATTTAGTTCAAGGACAGATCTCTTGATGCCGAAGAACGTCGAGATCGCGGTCTCGATCGGCGACCGAGTAGTCGGCGGCGAAACGATAATTGCCCGAGTCGTCTAGGTCGAAAAAAGGCTTTGTGTGTTGGCGAATTTGCGGGAAACTTCTTTGCCTTGCGTTCTCGACATTCGAATAAATGGAAACCGAAGAAAAGAAACCCGTTCATCGCGGGATCCGCAAAGGGCTTTATGTGATACCGACCGCGTTTACAGCGGCGAATATCGGCATGGGCTTTTTGGCGGTGCTTTATTCGATCCGCGGATTTCAGATCGTCGCGACCGACCCTGTCGCGGCTTCGGGATATTTCAACTACGCAGCCGTTGCGATCGGATTGGCGATCTTATTCGACACGCTCGACGGACGCGTCGCCCGCATGACGAAGACGACCACCGAGATCGGTGTCCAATTCGATTCGCTGGCAGACGTGCTCACATTCGGCATCGCGCCCATTGCTCTAATTTACAGTTGGGCGATCGGTGCTTCCTTTGCCGAAAAGAGTAGCGAACACGCGCTCGGCGTTTTCCTGCTGTTCATGTATCTGATGTGCGGAGCGTTTCGGCTCGCACGCTTTAACCTGCAGGCAACGCGTCCAAGAGTGATCCAAGAAGGCACTCCAAAGGTCGATAAGAAGAACTTCGTCGGGCTGCCGATCCCGCCCGCTGCGGGCCTGATGGCGTCGATCGTCCATTTCGCACCGATGCCGCTCAACTCGTACGGCGCCGGCGAGTCGCGTTTCTTCAGCTTTTTGTTCATGATCCTTATCGCCGTGCTCGCACTGCTGATGGTCAGCACGATCCGCTACACCAGTTTCAAATCCGCCGGCACCGGCCGCCGCAACCTCTATCTCGTACTCGTCATCGCTGCCGTCGGCATGCTCATCTGGCTCTATTCCAACTACGTTCTACTCATCCTCTCCGGCACATACGTCGCCAGCGGCATCATTCTCTACGTCCTCGGCCTCTTCCGCCGCCGACCCGCAACCGAGGTTGAATAGAAGGAATTGGATTTAAGGAAAGCAGCATTCTGGAAAAGATCACAGCACTTCATCCAGATCACATTGTTCCATGCCAAAAGACTTAGCGTCGCGTCCGGCGGCGATAAGTTCGCTATCGGAGGAAAAAATCGCTCTTGTAAACGGCTGACGGAAGCTGAATGTAGGCCTCGTTAAGATTCTTGCGGTGTTTTCCTGGACCGAACGCCCAATTGAGACCGGAAGCTCCGTCAGGAAGGTTTCGGTTGTCTTGTCTCCAACGGAGACGGATAATATAGCGTAGGGTGGAACCCTACGAATTCGACATCATTAATTCGTCCCCAACGGGAGACGAACATTCGAGATCTGTTTGTTGCTCCCTTTCCGTGTGAAACGTTTCGCTCGTTTTGTCTCCAAAGGAGACGGATAATATAGCGTAGGGTGAAACCCTACGAATACGACCATTACGTATCCGTCCCCAACGGGGACGAACATTCGAGATCTGTTTGTTGCTCCCCTTCGTGTGAAACGTTTCGCTCGTTTTGTCTCCAACGGAGACCGACAATATAGCGTAGGGTGAAACCCTACGAATTCGATCATCACGAATCCGTCCCCAACGGGAACGAACATCAATCCCAAACGCGTGTTCGTCACCCTCGGCGACGGTTCATTTTATCTACTACGTAGGGTTCCACCCTACGCTATAATTTTCGTCACCGTTGGTGAACCAGACCAGCGAGCGTGTGAAACACGCGAAATATACTCGCCTATAAAGCCCGTCACGCGTGTTACACATGCTCGATCGTTTTGGGGTGAACTTTTCTACACTCTCCGCCTCCGGCTCCATATGTAGCTAAAGTTATTAAGTCCGCTCCGCAGACCAAATCCATGACGGCCGCCCCACCGCCTCACGCCTCATCGAGCTGAAATTTGTTACGTAGTTCCTTCTTAATCAACCAATCGTTTAGGCTTTCTAAAAATGAAAGTTCTTCTTCGGTAACATTTTGTTGGTGCATAGCTTTGTTGCGAATTCTCTCAAGCCGAACCATCCATTTCGTCTTTTCCTCTTTTCCACCCGAAATCTTTTCTTCACCCGGAAAAGTGTAATGTTTTTCGAAAATGTTCTGCCAATTCTTCGTGGCAATTTCCCGATATGCGATTATCATCAAACAGTCCCACGGTTCAACCTGATCCTCCTCATCAACAATCTCCCGATTCTTTGTTAAGGCATCGACGGTTGCTTTATCTCCTATCTTCGGTGGGACGCCATTCGTGAACCACTTCGTGCCAAAAACTTCTTCAAGCTTTTCATGAAAATCGCGGTTCATGAATTTTTCAATATCGTTAATATACGTGATGGCTTGAGCATTATGTTTTCTCTCTTGATCCTCAAAATACTTTTCCATTTCGTCAGGATTGAAATCAGGAAAGACATCGTGGATAGCTCGTTGGAAGAGTCGCCAGTATTTCGTTTCTGCGTTTGAACCAAGAGACAGTTTTAGCTCCGCTTTTAATTCGGCAGGCATTTCACGCAAATACGTGATTAGCGCATCGAGATAAGTTTTTGATTCAGCGAAAAGATCCGCCGCCTTTGCCTTTCTAACATTCAGAATCTCGGATCGTTCCAAGTACGACAATATATCACCCAAAACCATGATCGTGCCGTAAACACCTTTGTTAATCGCAAGCATTCCTTCATCGCCTTTTTCCCACTCGTCAGGAACGCATTCGGCTATATATCCGAATGTCAGGACAAGAAGTTTGGTTAAGCGTTCGTATGTATGGTCAAGATCACTGTTATAAATGGTTCCTGGTTCTTCAATTCTTGTTTTCGTTACTTTCCCAAGAAAGCTACTTCGTTTTAACGCGTTCTGAATGGCTTGGGTTGTGATGCTTCGTTTATCTTCGCCAATAGAAACCATCCCGAACAAAGGAGATTCACGATCTTCACCGAGGAAAATCCCGATTTTGGCGCACAAAGCTTTCAGCTGATCGACGAGGCTTGGGGATGTCCAAAGCAGATCGGCATTCAGAGTATTTTGTAAATCTTTGGAAACTGCTTTCTGATTTTCATTTATCTCCATGAAAAGTTTGACCTGTTCGGCTCGACTCAAAGCTAAAAAGGCCACGACTGGAATGGTATTGCTACCTTTGAAATGACTATTCGCGTATCCATAAAGGCGGTGCTGTCCGTCAATAATGAATGCTGATCTGTATTTCTTGGGCAAATGAAGGATTCCTACGTTCGATTTGG
>JBBSKW010000091.1:0-13351 GCA_038256005.1 Pyrinomonadales bacterium | reverse complement strand
TCATGGATTCACGATCAGGATTTTATTCGCGCAATTTATCACATCATCGAGCGCGAAAATTTAAGCGGCGCGGTTAATATTTCATCGCCGAATCCTTTGCCGAATGCCGAGTTTATGCGGATTTTCCGCGAAGCGTGGGGAACGAAAATAGGACTTCCGGCGACGGAATTGATGCTTGAAATCGGCGCGTTTTTTATGCGGACGGAAACGGAACTGATTCTTAAAAGCCGCCGCGTGGTACCCAAGCTCCTGACTGATACCGGGTTCAAGTTCGAGTTCCCCGATTGGGAAATCGCCTGCGCCGACCTCTGTAACCGTTGGCGTAGAGAGATCAAATAATGAGAAAAACACTCTTGGTATTTGCACTACTTGTCTTTGCGACAACCGCCGAATCGCAATGGATAAAACAAACCGTCAATACGACTGCGTCATTTCGCGGGCTTTCGGTCGTGAACGAAAAGGTCGTTTGGGCGAGCGGAACCGGGGGGACGGTCATCAGGACGGTTGACGGCGGTAAGAATTGGAACGTGGTCCAAGTTCTAGGAGCCGAGAAACTGGATTTTCGTGACATTGAAGCGTTCGACGCTAACACTGCTTATATTCTGAGCATCGGGAACGGCGACGCATCTCGAATCTACAAGACAACAGATGGTGGAGCCACGTGGAAAACGCAGTTCACGAACAAGAAAGAGAAGGCATTTTTTGATGCGATCGCGTGTTGGGATGCAAAAAATTGCATAGCTATGAGCGATCCGGTTGACGGGCATTATCTGTTGATCTCAACGCCGGACGGCGTGAATTGGAAGCCCATCGTTAGCAATCAGATGGCCGCCGCAAAAGACGGCGAGGCGGCCTTTGCCGCCAGCGGAACATGTTTGATAGTAAATGGGAAAACTGATGCTTTCCTTGTTTCTGGAGGAAACGATGCTCGTGTATTTCGATCGACGGATCGTGGTGTCACTTGGAAAGTTGCAGAGACGAATATAGTAAAAGGCACTCCTGGCAGCGGCATTTTCTCGATCGCGTTTCGCAACGCTCTTCACGGTGTGGCGGTCGGTGGAAACTATGAAAAGCCATCTGAAAGCAAGATGAGTCTTGCGTTCACAGGCGACGGCGGAAAGACTTGGTACGACGGTCAAGGCCTTTCCGGCTACCGATCCGCTGTCACATATATTGATGACCGGACGATGATCGCCGTCGGCACCAACGGAACCGATATTTCAAACGACCGTGGTGCTACATGGAAAAATGTCGGTAGCGAAGACTTGAACGCTGTCGCCGCCAAAGGTAAGAATGCAGTTTGGGCGGTAGGATCGAAAGGCGGCGTTTTTCGGTATAAGAATTAAAAATGAAGGTTTTAATTTTTTACATTTTCTGTTTGTGCTTTGTGACGGCTTCGAGTTATCCGCAGAAAGCAGAGACAAAGGTCACCGGGCCGATTTTAGCTACCAAAGGTGATTTTGAAGAAGCGATAAGGGCTGTTCCTTGCGATGTTGATCTTCGATTGGAGGGTGTAAAGAAGCTTTTTCTCGAAGCCGGTGCAAAAGACGACGATATCAAGATCGAGAAGCTCGACAAGGACAAGATCTCAAATTTAACGGTTATAAAGAAAGGAAAAACTGATGAAACGATCGTAGTTGGTGCCCATTATGACCGTACAAAGGAGGGCTGTGGCGTCATCGACAATTGGTCGGGTATCACTATCCTTGCCAAATTGTACGGAACGATGCGGCCGTTAGGTACTAACAAGACTTACGTGTTCGCGGCTTTCGACCGCGAAGAAGAAGGATTGCGAGGTTCGCGTGAAATGCTGAAAGCAATGCCTGAACCTGAGCGGCAAGCGATCTGTTCGATGGTCAATTTTGACAGTTTCGGGCAAGCCTATCCTATGGCATTGCAAAACGCTTCATCCGGAAAGCTTGTCGACTTGGCGGAAGCGATCGCGAAGGAAACCAAGATGACCTTTACCAGTGTGGCAATCGAAGGTGCCAGTTCCGATTCGCAAGCATTTCGCGACAAGAAGATCCCGGCGATCACGTTGAGTGGTCTTGGCGCCGATTGGTCAAAGGTTCTTCACAGTTCGGGCGACAGCCTCAAAAATATAAATATTGACAGTGTTTATCTTGGCTATCGGTTCGGGCTGGTTTTCTTGTCAAAAATAGAAGCGGCGGGTTGCCGAGACCTCAGATGAGCAAAGGAAATGAGAGCCATTCTGTGTAAAAGGTCGCACGGCTTATAATATTGTCATGGCCCAAAAGAGAAGCGTAGAACTAACAAGAGCATTCAAGGATTTTCTTGAAAACGAACGCGCAAGTGCGGTGATATTGATCATCTGCACGGTGGTGTCCTTGATCGTGGCAAACACGGTTCTGGGGCCGTCGTATTTGGGTTTCTGGCAAGGATATCTTGGGCCACTAAGCGCAGAGCATTGGGTTAACGATGGTCTGATGGCAATATTCTTTTTGCTGATCGGTCTCGAGCTGGAACGTGAGATCTACGCCGGTGAGTTATCTAACGTTAAGAGTGCATTGCTTCCTATTTTCGCCGCGATCGGCGGAGTTGCCGTTCCCGCAGCCATACATTTTGGTCTGAATGGTGGAACGCCGACTCAAGCGGGAATTGGTATTCCGATGGCGACCGATATCGCTTTCGCGATCGGTGTGCTTGCTCTTCTCGGCTCACGCGTTCCGGCTTCGCTAAAGGTTTTCTTGGTCGCGCTTGCAGTTATCGACGATCTCATGGCGATCATCGTTATTGCCGTTTTTTACACATCGGAACTTTCCGTACCTTATCTACTCGCGTCGCTTGGGGTTATCGGACTCCTGTTCTTGGTGAATCGCTTTGGGGTCATGTCGCTTATACCGTATTTAGTCGGCGGTGGGATCGCCTGGTTTTTTATGCTCAAGTCGGGCGTGCACGCAACGATCGCGGGTGTGTTGGTCGCGTTCACGATCCCATTTACACACAAGCGTGATGACCTGGACGCTCCGTCGTATCGGCTCGAACATTTTCTGCACAAACCCGTTGCGTTTTTGATCTTGCCGATCTTCGCACTTGCCAATACAGGAATTGTAATTGGCGGCGATTGGGCCGCTGAACTTGCGTCTTCAAACAGTCTTGGGATAATGATCGGCCTGATTGTTGGGAAGCCGATCGGCATAACTTTGCTATCGTTTATTGTAGTGACGATCGGCATATGCAAACTTCCGCTCGATCTAAATTGGAAGCATATATTCGGTGCCGGATTGCTCGGCGGCATTGGTTTTACAATGTCGATATTTATAACTAATCTTGCGTTCACTGGCCAAGGCGAAGTAATTAATGCATCCAAAATGGCGATCCTGCTTGCTTCATTGACCGCGGGAACTGTAGGGTTTATCTTTCTAAAACTACTTGGGCAGCCGAACTTAGATGATACCGATATGGATACGATGGACTTCGAGGGCGATGAAGCGGCTGCGTAGAACGTAATGAATCAGAACTTTACATCGGTACCATTCAAATCGGAAAAGCACCACGGGCTTTCCGAGGTGAATGGCATTGCGAAATTCTCGCCGGCGGGAATAGTTTTGGAGTTCGAAGCAAAACTTTTCGGATTGATCTCGAATGGTGTGAAAGAAGTACGTCTTCCGATTGGCGAACTGCTCGATGTAAAGTTTCGAAAGGGTTTGTTCAAACGTGGAGCAAAGGTAGAGATCCGCACCCGCACTTTTGTAGCACTTTCCGAACTTCCAAATACGGACGGCAAGGTTGCGTTGAAGATCGGCCGCGACGACTTCGAAAGGGCCGAGGCCGCCGTAATTCAATTAAACCGGGAAATGACGGACTACGAATCTGAGTTGCCGCCGCCGCAGACTTCCGTTGACAATTTGTTTCAAGACGATTCTGAAGACGAGACGAAGCGCCTTTAATTAACATGGGACTCTGCTCTCACAGTTGAATGCAGAGTCCTTCCAGATCATCGGAGTCTTGGGTCTTGTTTAGGCGTAAACTTAAATTCCTTCGGCGGTTCCGCTCCCAGTAGGTGCTTCACAAAATAGTCCCAACGCCGCCGCATCATATAGTTATTGTCGGCTCCGTAACCATGACGTGCGTTCGGGTAAATGATCAGATCAAAGTCTTTATTCGCCTTTATCAAAGCGTCTACAACTAAATACGTGTTGTATGGCGGCACGTTATCGTCCATGTTTCCGTGGGCCAACATGAGCTTACCCTTTAGATCTTTTGCATAGATCTGATTCGCCTGCTTTTCGTAATTGTCGCCATCAATCAACCCGATATACCGTTCGCCCCAATCGTCCTCATAATTGCGATTCTCGTGATTACCGGACTGCGAAACACCTACCTTATAAAAATCCGGATAACGGAACATCGCGGCCGCGGTCGCGTAACCCCCGCCGGAATGTCCCCAAATTCCAACTCTATTCAGGTCAATATACGGGTGTTTTGCCGCCAATTCTTTAATACCTGCTATCTGATCCTCAAGCGTATTGTCGGCCATGTTGCCGTAGCACGAATCGTGAAACGATTTTGAGCGGTCGGGGTTGCATGTTCCGTCGATGATCACGACAACAAAACCGAGCTCGGCCATTGCCTGATGATCGCTGCGGCTCGCTCCGAAATTGCGGGTGCCGACCCCGCCGCCCTGTGGACCCGGATAAATGTAATTCACAACGGGATATTTCTTGCCCGGGTCAAGATTAGTCGGAGTGAACATCAACCCATAAATATCCCATTTGGAATCGCGCGACTTCACCTTGATCGGCGTGGCCGGTTTCCAGCCAGCGGCTCGAAGGCGTGATACATCAGCCGTTTCAAGATTAGCGATCAGCTTTCCGCTCATGTCTCTCGCAACTGCTACCGGCGGCACGTCCGGTTTAGAATAGCTGTCTACAAAATATTTACCGTCGGGCGACAGTGTAACTTGATGATTGCCGTCTTCGGGCGTAAGAAGTGCTAAGCCCTTGCCGTCAAAATTTACTCGATAGAAATGTGCGAAATATGGATCGCGGCCCGCTTCTCGCCCGTTGGCTTCAAAGTAAATGACACGCGCCGTTTCATCGATCTTGAGAATACGCGTGACAACGAAATTACCCTTTGTAATCTGCTGCTTCGGCTTACCCGATCTTAGATCGTATAAATAAAGATGGCCCCAATCGTCTCGTTCCGAATACCAGATCGCCTCGTTTGTGGCTGGAAAATACTTCCAGTTGATCGCACCTTGACCGGATTCGTATTGTGTTGCGACCTTTTCTTCGAACACCTCGCGAACTTCACCAGTCGTCGAATTTGCAATGCGAAACTTGGCTTCCTTGTGGTCGCGGGAGCTTGAGACAAATGCGAGCGTCGAACCGTCCGCACTCCATGCATTGTCGTCGAAAGCTCCGGTGCAAGAGATGTCGTCGCATAGTGTTCCGCGGCGGGCATCTGCGGCAATCTTTAGTTCGATTACTTTCGGTGTATCGACTTCGATAATCACGCGTTCGATCAGAATTATTCGCTTGTCAGTCGGCAGTGGATATTTCCACGCTTCGAGCTTCGGTGCCCCGACGTTCGTCGTGACCAAATACATGTCGCTGACGGCTCTCTGGTCTTGTTTGAATGTAGCGATCTTTTTTGAATCAGGTGACCAGAGGACAATTGCTCGATCGCTGTGCGTCCAGCCGGCATTGTCGGTCGCGTAGCCGTAATCCTTGATCCCGTCTCGAGTGAGCGGCCGTTCGGCACCGCTCGCAACATCCCGCGCCCAAAGATTCCAATCCCGTATAAAAACTTCTGTCCGACCGTTAGGCGAACGAGACGCGTTCCGATCGGCTACGCGAGTCGACCCGGTAACCGCCGGAGTCGTTACGCCGATCTCGACAAGAGATTGTCCTACCTTTTTTGCTCCCGTAGCCGGATCGACCATGACAAATTCGCGACCGGTGGCCGTCAACACCTGGTACCAAAAACGCCCGTCCGGCAAAAATGTTGGCCGCACGGCGCTACGGTCAACCAGCGGAGCGGTGTTATACGCGAGCATCTTTTCGGCTCGAGCGTAATCGTCCGCAGTTAATGAACGACTGGACTGACCGAAGGATGTAGCGACAAACAAGAGAACGGCTGCTGCTGAAATAAGTAGTCTGGTATTATTCATTGCTTTAGAATGATCGAAAATTGTCGAAGGTTAGAAATTATCTTGCAATCCTCTGGTATTATCTGATAATCGATCTTAAATGAGTAGTTCAAATCAAGGTATATATATCGAAGTTTCGAATTTAGGAGAAGAAAAATGCCAAAGTTCGTAATAGAACGTGACATTCCCGGTGCCGGCAAAATGTCGTCGGATGATCTTGTGGCTGCATCCCAAAAGTCCTGTAGCGTATTGAACATGCTTGGGTCTGAAATTCAGTGGATCCACAGTTACGTTACTAACGACAAGATCTATTGCATCTACACGGCCCCGAGCGAAAAATTGATCGAGGAACACGCCCGCGAATCAGGTTTTCCGGCAAACTCGATCTCGGAGGTGAAAGCGATTATTGATCCAACACGAGCTGGTTGA
The DNA here is from genome assembly GCA_038256005.1 of Pyrinomonadales bacterium. Classification (GTDB taxonomy): domain Bacteria; phylum Acidobacteriota; class Blastocatellia; order Pyrinomonadales; family Pyrinomonadaceae; genus OLB17. Next base: position 6,807 of record JBBSKW010000091.1, on the reverse strand, counting down.
TCACGTTTAACCTTTGATTCACACCTTTCATACCGTGGACTTCATAAACGGTATTTGTCTCCGTGTCCATCGGCGTGACTACTTGCCGCTCAACCCACCTTTTTATTGGTGTGAGATTCTTGTATTCTTAGGTTTTGAACTTACTATTTTATTCGGTTTATTAGACACGGAGATCTTATGAGTGCAGAAGTAGTGATGCCCCAGATGGGCGAATCGATAACAGAAGGAACGGTTTCGAAATGGTTAAAATCGGTCGGCGACAAGATCGAAAAAGATGAGCCGATCCTTGAGATATCGACGGATAAGGTCGATGCCGAAGTTCCCAGCCCGTCTGCCGGCACACTTTTAGAGATCCGACACCAGGAAGGCGAAACTGTCGAGGTCGGTACCGTTTTAGCAATGATCGGTGCCGAAGGAGAGGTTTCCGCTTCGGGTCAACCCGCCGTTAGCAGTCAGCCAGATGTCGTTGAACAGGTTGCTGCCGCCGAAGTACAGTCGCCGGCAATTGTAGAAGAAGCGGCACCACCTTCCACTGCTGATATAACCGTCGCGGACCCGCAAACAGCGATCGGCGATAAACAAGCGACTGAGATCATAATGCCGCAAATGGGCGAATCGATCACCGAAGGGACTGTTTCAAAATGGCTCAAGGCTGTAGGGGATATTATTGAAAAGGATGAGCCTTTGCTCGAGATCTCTACGGACAAAGTTGATGCTGAAGTCCCGTCACCAGCCGCGGGTAAACTGCTTTCGATAAATGTGCAAGAAGGCGAAACCGTAGAAGTTGGGGCTGTTTTGGCACTCGTCGGAGCTGACGGCGCGGTAGCCAATGCAAAACCGCAAGCACCGAGTCCTAAATCTAACGAGAGTGCGAACGCCTCGGTGGTTCCGACACCGATGCCTGTAGCAGTTGCAGCGACAGCCAATGGCGGCAATGGGAGTGCAACACTCGATGAGCTTCGCAGGTCAAAATCTAGCCCGCTTGTGCGGAATATTGCTAGAACACACGGTGTTGATATCAACAGGATCGAAGGCTCAGGCATCAGCGGTCGTGTAACAAAATCGGACATTTTGTCATTTATAGAAACAGGTGCAGCACTTCGCCCGGAAGATCTGCTCAAGAAAGGTTTGGCTAGCCCTGGCCAATCGACGCGGCCCGCATCTTCGCCCACTGTCGTGACTGCTTCCGCAGGTGACCGTGTTGAGAAAATGTCCGTAATGCGAAAGAAGATCGCGGAGCACATGACGTTTTCCAAACAGACTTCAGCCCATGTCACGAGCGTTTATGAGATCGACATGACGAATGTCGCGAAGTTCCGTGAAGCGAATAAGCAGGAATTTCAGGCTCGCTACGGCACAAAGCTTACGTACATGCCGTTTATTTTTCAGGCCGTTACCAATGCTATCCGGAAGTTCCCTATAGTCAATTCGCAGGTCGATGGCGAAAACATCATCTATAAGGGCGACATTAATCTCGGTATGGCCGTTGCCCTTGATTGGGGACTGATAGTCCCTGTAATTAAGAAGGCCGATTCCTTGTCGCTGTTGGGTCTCGCCCTTTCAGCCAACGATCTTGCTGACCGAGCCCGTGCAAAAAGGCTAAATCCGGACGAAGTGACTGGCGGGACATTTACTATCACCAATCCAGGAGTATTCGGTGGTTTGTACGGAACGCCTATAATCAATCAGCCGCAGGTCGCTATACTCTGCGTAGGGACTATTGAGAAGCGAGCGAAGGTGCTGACCACGCCCGATGGCGACGATTACATCGCGATACGGCAAATGGCCTATTTCGCCTTGACCTACGACCACCGCATCGTCGACGGTGCGGATGCCGAACGTTATCTATCTTATCTGAAGGAATACCTTGAAACGAACAAATTCGCCCTTTAGGTCTTTAAAAGAAATTTCTTGTAATCAAGAGCGAAAATAGCATAATCTTTCCGAAGTGTCCTATTTTTGATCGCTCAGCGAAACTGTGTATGAAAATGGAACGAAATTTTTCGCCTATATCATAAGTGTATATTTTGCGAACGATCGCGTTCTTTCCTTAGATCGCACTTCAAATTCACCAATTATTGTAAAGAATACGTTTAAACTTTCGCGACTTGTTTCTGGTTTTGGCACAACAATTGTTGGTGAATCGGCGGGATGGAATCGCTGTAAGGTTAATTTGGATCTTATTATCCAACTAAATTGTTGGATCATGCGTCTTTAGTTTACGGTTTCCAGGTTTGGAAAAACTTTCGTACTCAGGAGCTTATTTTATGATGAAAAGAATATCGATGATGTTTTTCGCGGTAATGATCGGAACGATCAGTGCTTTTGCTCAGGAAGGTCAGGTTCGCAACTTGGTTAGCGGTCAAAAGTATACGATCGAGGGTGTGGTCGTTTCCAAGGAAAGTGAATCGACTTTTGTCGTCCGCGATTCAGTTGGTGTTGATACACGAGTTAATGTAGCCCCTAATGCAAGCATTAAGAATAATTCGACCTTTGGTGGTGATAAATATCCAGTTGGATCTTTAGTTCGGGGTCTGAATGTTAAACTTGAAGGGCGGGGCGATACCGGCGGCAGCCTTGCGGCTACGAAGGTCCGTTTTGATAAGAGCAACTTGCAGACTGCACAGTCGATCGACGCTCGAGTCACGCCTGCTGAAGAGCGTTTGACTGCGGCTGAACAGAATGCACAACGTGTATCCGGCCAGATCGATGAGTTGATGGCGATCTCGAACGCAGCCCGCGGCGGAGCAGCGGCGGCTCAGGATACTGCCGATGCAGCGGTTGCCGGTGTAAACGCGACGAATCAACGAATTTCTGCACTCGATGAGTATGTTGTTCAGTCGACTGCCACGGTTAATTTCCGAGTTAATAGTGCGGTTCTTTCGCCGGAGGGTAAGTCGTCTTTAGACGAAGTAGCCGCTACCGCAGCATCGCTTCGCGGTTACACGATCGAAGTCACCGGGTTTGCGTCCGCAGAAGGTGGTACGTCACGTAACAAAGAGTTGAGTAAGCGTCGGGCTCAGGCTGTCATCGACTACATGGTCGAAAATCACAACATCCCATTGCGTCGAATTGGTACCTCATACGGATTTGGTGAACTGCAAGCTATTGCGGACAACTCGACCCGCGAAGGTCGTGAAGCGAACCGACGTGTTGAAGTTAAACTTCTTGTCAGCCGCGGTCTGAACCAAAACGTGGAAGTCAGACAGACGGAAGGCAACACGGACAACGATTAATTCGCTGTGCCCGCTTTCAAGAGTGAGAGATTAGAAGGTTACGAGGGCGGGGACGGCTAAGGTCGATCCCCGCACATTTACGTTTAGCCTCCGTTTCCTGCCAAAGCATTGCCCAAGATCATTATGAACGAACAAGCATTAATAAAATGGTTTTATAGTTCTTTGTTTCTGTTAAGCCTTTCGATAGGCGCAGTTTCGCAAAATCCGACTCCCACGCCCAGGATCAGCGAAGACACTGAAGTGATCAAGGTCGATTCCAGACTTATCGTAATCCCGGTTTCTGTTGTCGATGCCGGCGGCGAACCGGTCACAGGTCTCTCCGCGGCGGATTTTCGCGTGCTCGAATCCGGCCGTGCTCAACAGTTAGAAACGGTCGGTGGAGCTGACGTGGTTCCACTCGAGATCGCATTGCTGTTTGACGTCTCGGCGAGTACCGATGCGATGTTTAAGTTCCAACAGGAAACGGCGGCAAAGTTTCTCCGCGAAGTTATGCGGCCTGATGATCGAGCGACGATCTTCACCGTTGGGCAAAAACCCGTCATCGTGCGTTCCCGGGAGAACGCAGACATGGCGTCAGTCGGTGTTGCAACAATAGTTCCGACGAAGGAGCAAACAGCTTTTTATGATTCAGTGAGATTTGCCGCCGAGCACCTTCGGACTCAAACTCCAGAAGGCAGACGAAAAGTAATGATTCTGCTCTCCGATGGTGAGGATACGAACAGTGCTGGTGTAATCAGGGCGATCTGGAATGCCGAACGGAAAATTACAAGTAACATTGAAGGCGTAAAACTCCGAGAGCTACGCGTTAAAGCGCGCGATACCGCGAAAGTGCAGGAGCAAGTTCATGTTCTCAAATCCCTTCAGGCAGCGGATGCCGTGCTCTATTCCATTAATCCGGCTGGCAGTTCATTACAGTTAAATTCGATGAGCCAGTTTGGACAGGAAAACATGGAGAGGTTTGCGTCGGAAACCGGTGGTACAGCGTTTCTTCCCAAGTTTCTTCCGATCGATTCGAAAGACTACCTGGCAAACGACTTGAACCGACGCAGGAACACCGAAATACTTGTACAGATCTTTAAGCAGCTTGCGAATGAATTACGGGCGCAGTATCTGGTTCAGTACTATTCCGACGGGGATTTTCCGGATGGTAAGTTTGTTCAGGTTGATGTTCAGTTGGCAAGACCAGGAACAGGAAAAGTTCGGGCTCGCGAGGGCTACTTTGTTCGTCGCTAATAATTAGGATTGAGCCAAAAAGGGTTGCATTTTCGGGTGCAGCCCTTTTTTCTGGCGGAGATTATTGGTTGATCTCATTTAAAGGATGATTGGTTCGAGACGCGTCCAAGTTTTTGGTCCGTGTTTTTGTTCGTCGGTTCAGGCGTTGAAGGTGGTTTTGCTATCGCACCCATTATTGGCGGTCGGGGATCCCGCTTGTCGATCAAATTTTCGAAACGCTTTCCGAGATCGGTCTTTCGAGTAAGCCCGGCGAACATTACAATCCCCGAAAACAGAGCTAGAAACGCCGATAAGGCAGCCGTCGCGATCAGAATTCCCCGTTGCTTCACGCGGTTCCAACCGATCGGACAATCCTTTGTCAAAACCGTTCCGTCAGCTCGCTCAAAATATCTAACGCATAATCTCCCTTCGGCATTGCGCAAGAGATTCTCGGCATCATAGCTAGTCATTCCGGAAAGATTGTAAACGCTGAGCTTACATTCGCCACAAAAACGTTTCCGTTCGTCTCCGGCCATCGTGTTCCAGTCCGCCGAGCAAGGGCTCGCGATCTTCAAATTCTTTAGCGGTGTTTCAAATCTCGACATAAAAGCTCCATTCAATATCTACTAGGCAGATGCCACGTAGGTTTGAACGGAGCCGGTTGCTTATCTTGCAATTAATTTATGCGGGCTTTTGCCTTCGATACTTATGTGTCACCGGCCTTCGTCGGCCGACGCCGATTGCGTTTTTCGAAATGATCAAAGTAGGTGGAAGCTGCCGGCGTTTGAACTCGTTCGCCGGGTGTTCGACCTTGTTCAGAATGCCGTAGACAAGGTCCGAATCGTTTCCGGCAGCAATGATCTCGGCTGGCGACGCCTTTTGTTCAAAATACATCTCCAGGATCGGATCCATCAATTCGTATGGCGGCAAACTGTCCTGGTCAAACTGGTTTGGCGCGAGTTCCGCGGACGGCTTCTTGTCGATGATCGCATTCGGAACTATCTCTCGGCCCGTGGAAGTATTGATCTGCCTAGCGATCTGCCAAACTTCGGTCTTCAAGACATCGCCGAGAACCGCAAGTCCGCCGTTCGTATCGCCGTAGAGCGTGCAATAGCCGACAGCAAGCTCGGATTTGTTACCGGTCGAAAGGACAAGCCGACCTTCGGCATTTGAGATCGCCATCAGGATAACGCCGCGAATGCGCGACTGCATGTTTTCGGCCGCGAGCGATTCCCCGCCTCGAGTGGGCTTGTCGAGCCCCATCTGTTTTAGCAACACTTCGAACGTCGCGGAGATCGGCTCGATGCGGCTTTCGCAACCGAGATTTCGCACCAGCTCTTCAGAATCCTTGATCGAACCCTCAGAAGAGAATGGCGACGGCATCATCACGCAAAGTAAGTTTTCCGGCCCGATCGCTTCTGCTGCGAGGGCAGCGACCAACGCCGAGTCGATTCCGCCTGACAGCCCAAGAACCGCCTTATTGAAACCGTTCTTCGCAGCGTAATCGCGAATTCCCAGAACCAACGCACGCCGTATCGAGTCGATCTCGTCGCCCGAAATTCCTCGTGCGTCAGGCTTACGAGCATCTAGCTCAACGGTCTCGACAAATTCTTCGAATGCAGCAGCCTGCAGAATGATATCGCCTTCTTCGTCGGCTACAACGCTAGCTCCGTCGAATATGATCCCGTCGTTACCGCCCACGAGATTAACAAATACGATCGGAACCCGACTCGTCTTTGCACGATGGGCCGCCATGTCGCAACGCAATTTAATCTTGCCCTTATTGTACGGCGAGGCGTTTATCGCGACCACCAACTCAGCTCCGTTCTCGATCACGACATCGGTCGGATCTTTGTCGTAAAGACGCTCCCGCCAAAAAGTCTTGTCATTCCAGAAATCTTCGCAAACGACGACGCCTATTTTATGCTTAGCTCCCTCACGCCCCTCGATCTCAACAATACCGTTGGGGTCCTTGTCCGGTTCGAAATACCTTGGATCGTCAAAAACATCGTATTCCGGCAACAGCGATTTATCGACAAATCGGATCAATTTTCCGTTTGAGATAACGGCCGCCGAATTGAACAGGCGACGTCCGTTCTTGTCCTCGTTCGGCCGAATCGTTCCGATGATGGCGGTGATGCCTACGGTCTCAGGAATGATGCGGTCGAGTGGTTCAAGCGACGCCGAGATAATATCGCGATCCTGAAACCAGTCCTGCGATGTATAGCCATGGATCGCTACCTCGGGAAAAACAATTAGGTCGGATCCATCGGCTTTTGCTTTAGCCATTGCCGACAGTATTTTGGCGACATTTCCGTCAATATCACCGTTAGTAGTGTTGATCTGGCCGATCGTAACC
>JBBSKW010000090.1:0-13425 GCA_038256005.1 Pyrinomonadales bacterium | reverse complement strand
TTGTCAAGTCAACAAGGGTGAAAGTGCTTGAAGTAAAACAGCTTGGGAAAGACGAAAAATACAAGAATCCAAATACAAAAGACGATAATTTTTTGAACGACCGAACTCCGATTTTGCTTCGCGCCGCGATCGGCGACGCAAAAACCGGAAAGCCATTTGAATTTACCGCGATCGTCAACCATATGAAATCGTATTTGGGTTACAACGATCCGCGTCAAATGGAAAACGTTCGGCTCAAGAAAACGCTGCAGGCTGAGTATCTTGCAAGGTTCGTTCAAGAGCGGCAAAAAGTGAACCCTGCGGAAAAGATCATTTTGCTCGGCGATTTCAATTCATATCAGTTTAGCGACGGAATTATGGACATGATCGGAACCCTCGTCGGAAAGCCGGCGGCCAATGATTCGCTGGTCATCGCTTCCGAAGATCTCGTCGATCCCGACATGATCAACTTGGTCGACGTTATTAACCAGAACGAGCGTTATTCATACACATTTGAAGGAAATGCACAGGTTCTCGATCACATTCTCGTAACCGAAAATCTGCGAAAACATCTACGCGGATTCGGCTTTTTACGTGTAAATGCTGACCATCCGGAAAGTGTCCGCAACGACGCGACTCGCCCCGAGCGGTTTTCCGATCACGATCCGGCCGTTGCCTATTTTTCGATCGACGAAACCCGGAACGCGAACAATTGAACGTATCCCGTTTTCTCGTTTCATTCCTCGGCGTGGTAGTCTTTTCCCTTTCGCATGATCAAGGAAGAGATAAACGAAACACGCCTATCAAATGGCCTCACGATACTTACAGACCGAATGGAAGGAGTACGTTCGGCGACGCTCGGATTTTTTTACCGCAACGGTTCGCGAGACGAACCTGACGAAATAAACGGTATTTCCCATTTCATAGAACACGTCGTTTTCAAGGGAACTACCCGCAGGACCGCGCTTGAGATCGCGATCGAACAAGATCGTTTGGGCGGAAATCTCGACGCCTTTACGACGCACGAAGAAACAGGTTTTGCGATCAAGGTTATCGACGACCAACTGCCCGCGGCATTCGATCTGATAGCCGATATGCTGACCGATCCACGGTTCGATGAAGGTGACCTGGAAAGTGAGCAGCGGGTCATCATCGAAGAAATAAAGATGACGGACGATTCGCCGGAGGAACTGCTCGGCGAGGTTTTTTACCGCGAGTTTTTCCCCGGTCATCCGCTTGGCCTTTCGATCGCGGGAACACCCGACACGGTTCGAAGTTTTGATCGAACTCGCACCGCTGATTATCATCGCGAGGCGTTTGGCCCGTCGAGTCTTGTGATCGCTGCTGCCGGAAATATCGATCAAGAACTTTTGGAAGATCTGGTGAATAGCAACAGCCAATTTTCAGCCGACCTAATCCGAAGTCCGAAATCCGAAATCCGAAATCCTATACCGGCCGCCCCGATCATAATCGAGCAAAAAGCGGATCTCGAGCAGGCACACGTAATCCTCGCGACACCGTTTGTCGATGGTCGCGACGAACGGCGATACGCTGCCGACATGCTCGCTAATATCATCGGTGGCGGCACCTCGAGCCGGCTTTGGCAAAAGGTACGTGAGCAGCGTGGGCTGGCTTACAGTGTCGGGGCGAGTGCGGCGATGTTCAATGATTGCGGTATTTTTTCCGTCTTTGCGGCAACCTCACCAGAACAGGTAGATGAGGTCTTGGACATCGTGATGGATGAATTGCGTTCTATCGTTCGGGATGGCGTACAGGCAGACGAGATCCAACTTACTAAAGATCAAACGAGAGCGTCTATTTTACTAAGCCTGGAGGATTCGGCAGGACGCGCCGCGTCGCTTGCCCAATCGGAAATGCTCCATGGGCGACAGATCACGGTCGAGGAAAGCCTTGTAAATCTTGACGCCGTCACCGCAGATCAGGTAAAAGAGGTTGCGGACGAATTCTTTCAATCACACAAGATAGCCTTTGCTGCGACCGGCAATCTCAAAGATCTAAAGGTGGACCGAGACAGACTTCGTATCAACTAGCTCGTTACCTGGCGGTTTCCCATGGTGGGAATTCTCACGCAGAGCCGCCAATTATCAAATTTTAATGCTTCATTTTCGATGGCCGGAAGCGGATGAAAAATTGCCAGCCGGCATGTTTCGTCCCGCCATTATACGGTACCGAAGGAGCCGGATTTGAATTGCCTCACTCGACGCCGTGTGCTATAAATGAAACACGGTCTATGGCACGGTATGTATTAAAGCGCGAGGTCGTCGATCTTCCGGAGCGGCTTACTCGCTATAAGAGCGAGTTGAACGAAGAGCAGTTCGCAGTTGTCACCGCACGGTCGAAAGCTACGCTTGTTGTTGCGGGAGCCGGCACCGGAAAAACGCGAGCTATCACCTATCGCGTTGCGTATTTGCTGGAGCAAGGCATTTCGCCGCAGCGGATCTTGCTTGCGACGTTTACAAACAGGGCCTCACGCGAGATGCTTCGCCGAGTTGAAGCTCTGACCGGTTCGCAAAACGTTCATCGCGTTTGGGGTGGCACATTTCATAGGATCGCAAATTTGATCCTGCGGCGACACGCCGTTTCGCTAGGGTTCGATTCTAACTACTCAATTCTCGATAGCGAAGACGCACGCGATTTTATCAATGTCTGTATCGACGAGGCTGCGATAGACACAAAGGCCAAACGGTTTCCGAAGGCTGAAGTGGTTCAGGACATCATCAGCTATGCGAACAACACGGACCTCCCGATCGAAAATGTGATTGTCGGAAAGTATCCGTATTTCGAAATGCTGACCGCGCAGATCAAGCGCGTCGATTCGATCTACCAAACACGCAAGCACGAGCGGAACGTGATGGATTACGACGATCTGTTGCTGAAACTCAAGCAGCTATTGGTTGAAAAGCGTGAGATCGCAGAGCTTTACGCTGAGCAGTTTCAACATATTCTTGTCGACGAATATCAGGATACAAACCGTCTGCAGGCTGAGATCATCGATCTGCTCGCCGTGAAACATCGCAATGTGATGGTTGTGGGCGACGACGCTCAGTCGATCTTCGCGTGGCGCGGTGCCGAATTCACAAACATCTACGAATTCCCTAGGCGATATCCGGAAGCCGAGCTTTTCAAACTTGAAACTAATTATCGCTCGACGCCGGAGATCCTCGGGCTTGCGAATACGTCGATCTCGTCGAACCGCCGCCAGTTTCCAAAGATGCTTACGGCCGTGAAGCGTTCGCGAGATTTCAAACCTGCGCTAGTTCCTTGCTCAGATGTTGATCAGCAATCAGTATTCGTGGCCTCGCGGATCCTTGAGCTGCGCGATGAAGGGACGTCGCTTGAAGAAATCGCAGTCTTATATCGCTCGCACTATCATTCGATCGAATTGCAACTTGAATTGTCGCGGCGGAATATTCCGTATCGCGTTCAATCCGGCGTGCGTTTTTTTGAACAGGCACATATCAAGGACGTAATTTCCTATCTCAGAATTCTTGTAAACCCCCGCGACGAGCTTGCGTGGAAACGGATCTTGAAGTTCCTGCCCGGTGTCGGGAATGTGACCGCGAACCGCGTGTTCGAGGCGATAGCGCTGAGCATTTCGCGAAGTGAGGCTTTGACCGAAAGATCTCAATCCTCGGGTGAATACCTGACCGTCATTTCTGCCTTAAGGAATGCGCCGCAGGTCGCGAAAGGCGCGCGGAAAGGGCTTGAGGATCTAATCAACTTGCTTGAAACCCTTGTCTCGAACGAATTCCGCGATCAGCCGGTAAAGCAGATCACATATATTTTCGAGAGCGGCTACGAACAGTATTTGCTCGAGAATTTTGAGAATGCAGAGGCACGGAGCGAAGACGTTCGCGGGCTCGCGCAGTTTTCGCAGCGTTACGAAACGACAGAAGGATTTCTTTCTGAACTCGCACTTCTAGCGACGGAGCGATTTAAAGAGCCACAGCCGATCGTCGGCGAAGAGGTGGTCGAAGGGGGCGGCGAAGATGAACTGTTGACCTTAACATCAATTCATCAGGCAAAAGGACTTGAGTGGAAAGCGGTCTTCATTATCTGGGCCGCCGCGGGTAAGTTCCCGAGTCCGCGTTCGCTCAAAGAGATCGAATCAGAAGAAGAAGAGCGTCGACTTTGGTACGTTGCATTGACACGTGCCAAGGACGAACTCTACCTGACCTACCCCCTCTTGATCACCGACTACAATCGGCAGACCGTCCTGCAAAAACCTTCACGCTTTATCACCGAATGCCCACCTGAGCTGTTCGAGATCTGGGAACTTGAGGAAGATGCCAATTCGTTCCCGATAAACGTTGGTGTTGGAATTCACGATGCCAAAATAGAGTTCTTGAATTAGGCTAGATTAAACCCTGCACAAAGACCAATGGGATCTGCTACATCTTCAATAGCCAGACGCATACGATCGTTACGTGAACTCGGGGTTGGCAACCGATCAACCGATCACCTCGCCATACCGAATTCAATAGATTATTGCCAAATTCAAATATGTACGTGCTGCCTCGGCGGTCCGTATTTTTTTGTACTATGCAAAGATGAATCTGTGATAACGTCTCCGTTCGGAGAGATATGGGCGTAAAAGAGCAAATGGTGGCCGTATTGCAGAGTGAAGAATCGGGCCGGATCCGATTTAACTACTCGAGCGGTCAGGTGGTCGTTAATGTCACCGCCGACATGTTTCGAAGGGTTGCGAGTGCCCTTACTAAGGGCCGGCTCAAAATTGTCGAAGGCCGCCATGACAGGAACACGATCTCTTACAGTGCGCGGAAAGACGCGGATGATGCGTCAAACACGTTCTATCTTGGTATGAATAATCGATCATCGCGAGACTTTAATGCTCTCATCATTCATGAATCGATACACGCCTTTTTTGACATTTCAAAGACTGAAATACCTTGGGCCGACAACGAGGCCGTTGCCTATATCGCCCAAGGATATTACCTCCGCAACTCAGGCTTCCCGGAGATGCGAATGGAGATGGGAAATCATTATCGGTTGGGCTACCTGATCGCCGGGTCTTTTGCCGAAGGCACTACCGCTGCGAATCTTGTAGCAGTCCTTCGGACCAATTTGTTGAAAGATCCGGACTACGAACACTACATAGAGAAAACCTTTAAGGGCGACGGATAGAGGATTATGGCAAAGTGTCCGAACTGCAATCGATCTTTCGACGACGCATTGAGATTTTGTCTCGATGATGGAACGCCACTGACCTCCGAGGCTCCGACGTCTAATGATCTGCTGACCGTCGAATTCAGTGAGCCCGCGTTTCGTGACCTGCCGAAAAGAGCCGTTTACGAGTCGGTTCCAACCGTTAACACGAGGCGAACCGGCGGGCAGAGCGCGTGGACGATATTGGCGGTTGTGGTCATGGCAATTGGCGGTGTTGTACTGATCGGCGGAGGAGCGGTAGCCGGATTTCTCTACTATATTTCCACCTCCGAACGTGGATCCGTGGATACTCAAACGGAACAGCCGAAGGCGAAGCGATCGCCGTCGCCACTAGACACTCTTGGAAACGTTGAACCAAGCAACCGATCGGCTCCACCGACGATCGATCTGAAAAAGCCTCAGGATAACGTCAATAAAAAGCCGGTACCGAAACAGATCTCCGGCGGTGTGATCAATGGCAAGGCTATTAGCCTGCCCAAACCGCCTTACCCGGCCGCAGCGCGGGCGGTTCGAGCGAGCGGTTCTGTCACGGTCCAGGTGCTCGTTGACGAATCAGGGAATGTCGTTTCAGCTTCAGCGATCAGCGGTCATCCGCTGTTACGTCCTGCTGCTGCATCTGCGGCCCGAGGGGCAAAATTTAATCCGACATTGCTTTCAGGCCAGCCGGTAAAGGTTTCCGGTGTTTTGACTTACAACTTCCAGCCCTGACGGGTTTCGCTCAAAACTGCTGTTTAATGCTAGAATTCTCGTGCGCATTTGCTCCCCCAATTTCTGACGAAAAACCGATCAGCTTATGAAATTTTGCCCGACCTGCGAAACACGGTACGACGAAGACATCCTGCGTTTTTGTATGAAGGACGGTACGCCGCTCGTTGATGAAGAGGGCCCGCACTTTTTCGAAATGCCGAGCGAGAGTATCGATTTGGAGGTCGATGAAGATGATCCCAGCGAAATGACCGTGGTTCGCAAAATAAATATTCCGGAACAGCCGCCGCCGATAGCTGCGGTGGAAACTCCCTCGTTCGAGCCGCGTGAAGAATTGCCGCCGCGTATCGTAGTACCGATGTCGCCGACCGAACCACCGCGGGCACGTGTCGTTGCCGCCGAGACGAATCCGCAAGGTTCGAACACGGTACTTGTCGTGTTCTTAACAATATTTGGAACGCTCGGCCTTTTGGGGCTCGGTGCCGGAATAGTCTGGTTTTTTGTTGCGAGAGATGAAGGTGTGAGTTCGAATGCGAACGTAAATGTGAACGCGCCGAACTTAAATGCCGATATAAATTCAAACTTGGGAATCAGCAACGCGTTCGATTTTGGCAACACATCGGTTCAGGTTTCGAACGGCAACTTCAATACAATAGCTAAAACTCCGACACCTACTCCTACTGCGTCGCCGACGCCGCGTCCGAGCGAAACTCCGTCACCGAGTGAAACTCCGGACGAAGATCCGTCGCCAACTCCGGCAAGTACGCCAACGCCAACAAGAACGCCTGTGCCGACGCCGACCCCAATAATTATACGGCCGGGCTCAACGCCGATGACCGGGCGGGCACCGCTGCCAACCCCAACACCGTGACGGGCACCGACTCCTACGAGTCGCTAAGCGTTTGCCGAATGAGTCGTAAGAGCTGCTTCGACCGCTTTTCGCGGATCTATGACGCCCCAGCCTTGCCGGTCGACCTCATAATGCGGCAATCGTTCGGAAGTTTCGATCAAGATCTTCTTAATATTCTGCGGGGAAAGCCGCGGATTAGCTTCGATCATCTGTGCGACGAGCGATGAGACGATCGGAGCGGAGAAGGATGTTCCGTCGACGTATTTGTAGTGCTTTGTAATTACATTTTCGCGACGCAGCTTGAGCAGAATGATCTGACGAATACTGTGAACCGGTCGATCTAACGCTGCGTCCAATTCATCATCGACTCCTGCATTCGCTTGGATGATCGAATGCAGTGCGTCATCCTCACTGTGATCAAGAGTATCAAGCAGGTGAGCCTGCTGTGCCGTCGGCGTATTTGGAAGGATCGGAGCCGGAACCCAGATCGATGGCGCGATCACCTCTGGCTTTTGGAAACCGTCGATCGTCGGACCATAAGACGACCGGTACATTCCGCGTTTGGCTCTATTTACCGAATTCTTATCATCGAGTCCGCCAACAGCGATCGCCGACGGTGCACTTGCGGGCGGCACGACCGGATGATTAGGCATATGACCGGCATTTCCGACCGCACAAATTACCGTTATTCCTGCGGCGGTACATCGCTCGACGGCCTGTGATAATGGATCGAACAAATAGTGCTGTTCGTCATCGCCGCCGGCCGAAATATTTATGACCTTGATCCTATATTTTTCACGGTTCTCAAAAACCCATTCTAGGCCGTCGAGAATATTCTGGTCGGTGATCCGTCCGGTGCGGGCAAGCTTTACCAAAACTACGTCTGACTCCGGAGCAAGTCCGCGATAAAAACCGTTCGACAGAGAACCGTTTCCGGCGGCGACGACCGAGGTCATCATTCCGTGCCAGCTCGCAACATCCGGCTGAAAAAGCGAGTTTAGGTCTCCGTCAGCGTCGAGCAGATTGCGATAGGCCAATATACGGTTCTTTGGAGTCGTCAGGTCGACGTGGGGATAGAATCCTGAATCGAGGAATGCAATGGTGACGCCTTTTCCCGTATAACGCTCGTCGGCATCGAGCCTGAGCGGCGTCGAAAGCACGTGCGAACCGTCCTTCTGCATTGCTGCATCCGCGATAATATGGTCCTTAGCCCGTTCAAAAAGCCGGATGCAGCGTGCACAGACGGCTTGAAACTCGGCTGTATCCGGAGCATTCGCGGAAATTAGACGATGCAAGCTTTCGTCCAAAACTAGCATCGGAACAAATTCGTCGCCCGTTTCGCGAGAACATACAGGGCAAACGGAATCGCCGGCTGCGATGTCTGCAATTGATCGAGGGCCAGTTTTCGATGAAGAATTAAGTAGGGTCATCTGGGAACTTTAAGTTTTCCACAATGGGCAGTTAAAATCAAAATCCGACAGGTACTCCTTATGGCAAATAAGATCGGCCTCGCATTATCAGGTGGTGGAGCCCGCGGATTTGCTCACATCGGCGTTTTGAAAGCGCTTGTGGAGAACGAGATTCCGATCGATATGATCGCGGGGACATCTGCAGGATCGTTCGTCGGCGGTGCGTTTGCGTCGGGCCTTAGTGTTGATCAGATCATTGAGATCGGCCGGGGCATTAGTTGGTTCGGTGTCGCCGGCTTTTCGTACTCACCACGGGGCTTGCTTACAAATGCTGCAATGACAGGATTTATCCACAAGGCGTTTCCAACTAATAAGTTCGAAGAGCTTAAGATCCCATTTGCGGCGGTCGCATGCGACCTGGAATCCGGCAACGAAGTGATCTTACGAGACACCGGCGACCTTTCAATGGCGATCCGAGCAAGCTGTGCGATTCCAGGCGTTTTTATGCCGGTAGATGATGGGAATGGACGCTGGCTGGTCGATGGTGGAGTAACCTCTCCAATGCCAACGAGAGCCGTGCGAAAACTTGGCGCCGAAAAAGTGATCGCTGTTGACCTTCTGACGTGCGGTTCAGCAAGCGGCGGCGTGCCCTCAACTTTCGTAGGGACAATGGTGCAATCAGCGATGATGATGATCCGCACCGCATCGCGGAACCAACACTATCGAGCCGACGTAATAATTGAACCGCAGATCGCTCATATTCGCCCCGATGAGATCGGCAAGCGCGACGAATTGATCGAGTTGGGCGAGAAAGCAGCTCTCGAGAAGATCGAACGGATCAGAGAGATCCTGCAAGAGAACGTATAGCTGGTTCTCGCGCTGTGCTAAACTAGCATTTCCAAACAAAACTATGTACGAAGAGCAAATACCCATTGAGGAAGAAGTTGTCTCTATCGATAGTTCACGCCGCGATTTTCTAAAGAAAACGGCCGCTGCCGGCTTTGGCGTAACGGCGATAAAGCTGACGGACACCGCGCCGGTCATCGCAAGCGAAACGTCGATCGAAAGTGGTATTCCGGTGGAACGGCTTTCAGTAAAGCTGAACGTTAACGGAAAAGAGCATTTGGTGCCGGTCGATACACGAACTTCGTTGCTCGACGCTCTGCGAGAACAATTGGAGATGACAGGTTCAAAGAAAGGCTGTGATCACGGGCAGTGCGGAGCCTGTACCGTGATCGTCGATGGCCGCCGTCAGCTTTCGTGTTTGATGCTCGCGGTGATGTGCGACGACCGAAAGGTAACGACGATCGAGGGCCTTGCCGAAGGCGATAAACTGCATCCGATGCAATCGGCATTTATCGAATACGACGGAATGCAATGCGGTTACTGCACGCCCGGCCAGATCTGCTCAGCGATCGCAATGCTTGATGAAGCTCGCAACGGCGACGCGAGTTTTGTTACCGAGAATTTGGGGACTATTGCCCGCGGCCAAAAGCTTTCGGCCGACGAAATCAAAGAACGGATGAGCGGAAATATCTGCAGATGCGGCGCGTATCCGAATATTGTGGACGCGATCGCGCACGTTCAGAGTGGAGGTTCTAAATGAAACCATTTGCTTTCAAACGAGTTACCGCACCTGCCGACGCAGTCAAACTAGTTACTGCAAACAGCGACGCCCGGTTCATCGCCGGCGGTACAAATCTGATCGATCTGATGAAGGAAAGCGTCGATCGGCCGAATGAACTGGTCGATATTTCGCGGCTTCCGCTTTCCGTCGTACGTGCTTTGCCGAATGGCGGCCTTTCCATCGGAGCGTTGGCAAAGAATACGGACACCGCGAACCATCCGATAATTCGAAAAGATTTTCCGCTTTTGAGCCAAGCGATCCTCGCCGGCGCGTCGCCGCAGATCCGCAATATGGCAACGAATGGCGGGAATCTGATGCAGCGAACGCGATGTAATTATTTTTACGATCTCGGCACGCCCTGCAACAAACGCCAACCCGGTTGGGGTTGCGGTGCGATGGACGGACTCAATCGTTATTCCGCGATCTTCGGCTGGAGCACATCTTGTGTTGCCGTTCATCCGTCGGACATGTGCGTTGCACTTGCCGCATTGGATGCGGTCGTAAACGTGCAAGGAATTGGCGGCGAAGAGAGGAAGATCAAGTTCACTGATTTCCATACGCTGCCGCTTAATTCGCCGGAGAAAGATAACTCGCTACGACACGGGGAACTGATCACCTCGATCGAAATTCCAAAGAATAACTTTGGCGGAAACAGTTATTATTTGAAAGTTCGAGATCGAGCCAGTTATGCATTTGCATTGGTCTCTGTTGCCGCAACTGTCGAGATGAGCGGCGGTGTTATCAAACAGGCTCGCATCGCTCTCGGCGGTGTTGCCCATAAGCCTTGGCGAGCCCAAGAAGCTGAAGGCTTTCTTGTCGGTAAGAAGGCTGACAAAGCAGTGTTCGAGCAAGCAGCTGATTTGTCGGTTCGAGGTGCCAAACCGCTTTCCGAAAATGGATACAAGGTGAAACTCGCACAACGGTCGATTGCAACAGCACTCGGGAGGGCGGCAAAAATATGAGCACGGAAATGATCTCAGATGATCTTAAAAAACAGCCAAGCCGCATTGATGGTCGTGCAAAGGTCATGGGCAAGGCGACCTACATAGCCGAGTTTCGTTTTCCAGACCTAGCCTACGGTTATCTCGTTCACTCGACCATTGCAAAGGGCAAAATAACGGATATCGATATCTCCGCGGCAGAAAAAGAGCCTGGCGTTGTTAAGGTCTTGACGCACAAGAATGTTCAAAAACTTTCGTCTTTCAAGCCCGATGAAGAATTTGGCGAGGGAAGTAAGCCGTTCTTTGCGTTGATGACCGATACGGTTCTCTTCAGCGGCCAGCCGGTAGCGATGGTCGTAGCCGACACGTTTGAAACCGCCAGATATGCCGCGTCGTTGGTGATGGTCACGTACATGACAGAAATTCCTTCGACTGACACGGCAAAGGTTGCCGATAAAGGAATTGCTTCGGGAAGGCCGCGTCCGGTTCGCGGAACGCCTGATGAAGCTTTTGCCGCGGCGGCGAAGAAGATCGACGCGACTTATACGATACCGGTCGAACACCACAACGCGATGGAACCGCATGCGACCGTCGCCCATTGGACCGCTGAAAAGCTAACCGTTTACGACAAAACGCAGGGCATTGATGGTGTTCGCAACTATTTAGCGACTCATTTTGGACTCGCAAAAGAGAAGATAAGTGTCCAATCGCCGTTCGTTGGCGGAGCATTCGGGGCATCGCTTCGCCCAACGCCCAACACGCTGCTTGCCGTTTTGGCTTCTCGCGAAGTGAAGCGCCCGGTCAAGGTCGTTTACACGCGGCGTCAGCTTGCAACCGCTCATGGCTATCGGCCCGCTTCGATCCAGAAGATCAAGATCGCGGCCGATGCTTCAGGTAAGCTCACCTCGATAATTCATGAGGCCGTTCACAACACGTCTTCGCATGAGGTGTTTTCGGAAGACCTTGTTGGAATTTCGCGTTCGCTTTACGCATGCCCGAACGTGCGGACCGACGCCAAGATCACGCGAACCGATTTGCAAACGCCGCTTTGGATGCGTGCGCCCGGAACGGTTTCCGGAGCGTTTGCCCTTGAATCCGCACTTGACGAACTTTCATATCAGCTAAAGATCGATCCGCTCAAACTGCGGTTGATCAACTACGCTGAGAAAGACCCCGATAGCGGAAAGCCGTTTTCTAGCAAAGAACTCCGCGAATGCTACCGGCAAGGTGCAGAGAAATTCGGCTGGAAAAACCGCAAGCCTGAGCCGCGTTCGATGCAGGACGGCCGATTGATGGTCGGTTGGGGGTTGGCGACCGGGACTTGGGGTGCTTTTCTGGCACCGTCGTCTGCACGCGTTACGCTCCGTGTTGATGGCACCGCTCTGGTTGAAAGCGGAACGACCGACATCGGGCCCGGCACATATACGACCATTTCACTGATCGCGGCCCGGCAACTGGGGATTCCGCTTGAGAAAGTTTTGTTCAAGCTTGGCGACAGCGACCTTCCATCGGCGCCGGCACAAGGTGGATCGGCTACAACTGCAAGCGTCGGGACGGCCGTTCAAGAATGTGCACAGATCGTTCTAAAAGAGCTCATCGATTTTGATGTAAAGAAAGGCGGATCGGTGTTGGACGGAGTTCGGTTTGCAGATCTTATCTTTGAAAATGAAAGAATTTCGGCCAAGGGCAGTCCTCAAAAAAGCACGACTATTAGCGAACTATTGAAACGAAACAACTTAGGCCATCTTGCGGCAATGCACACGACGCGACCGGACTACGGCGAACGCGGAAAGTACGCGACGGCGTCGCACGGAGCACAGTTCGTTGAGGTCAAGATCGACGAAGAGATCGGCACGATTAAAGTTACACGTGTCGTGCAGGCAACAGCGGCCGGAAAGATCATCAATCGCAAGGGTGCACACAGCCAGGAAATGGGCGGCGTTGTTTGGGGAATCGGCATGGCGCTTATGGAGCATACTGAGATCGACCATCGAATCGGGCGAATAATGAATCCGAATCTGGGCGGTTATCATGTTCCCGTAAATGCAGATGTAGGACTGATCGAGACGATATTTATCGAAGAAGACGATAAGATCGTCAACCCGCTCGGCGTTAAAGGGCTGGGAGAGCTAGGTTTAGTCGGCATTCCGGCGGCAATTGCGAATGCCGTCTATCACGCGACCGGTAAGCGTTTTCGAGATCTGCCGATAACGCCCGATAAGCTGATCTAAGGAAAACTCTGCGCCGGACTTGCGCGCTTTTCGCGCCTTCGTTATTATTGGAAATTTGCTAATTGGCTCAAAAAGCCGGTTTGGCAACATTGAAAATATAAGCATGGGTGGTCGAGCGGTCAAAGGCAACGGGCTGTAAACCCGTCGGATTAATTTCCTACGTAGGTTCAAATCCTACCCCATGCACCATTATTGCGGGAGTAGCTCAGTTGGTAGAGCGTCAGCCTTCCAAGCTGAATGTCGCGAGTTCGAGTCTCGTCTCCCGCTCCATTAGTCGCACGTTTGAGCCCAAGTAGCTCAGGGGTAGAGCGCATCCTTGGTAAGGATGAGGTCGCGGGTTCAATTCCCGCCTTGGGCTCCATAAAAGCTTTTATTATTTAATTGACCGGAGAAGGTACAGAAAGATGAGCAAGGAAAAATTCGACCGAAGCAAGCCGCACGTGAATATTGGGACGATCGGGCATGTGGATCATGG
>JBBSKW010000089.1:0-13506 GCA_038256005.1 Pyrinomonadales bacterium | reverse complement strand
CAAGCCGCTGCGTCGATCCAACATCCGAACACCGTGAGCGTTACGGACTTTGGTGAATCAGGGGACGGCGTTTTCTTCCTGGTTATGGAATACGTTGAAGGCGAGACGCTGCATCGTCTGCTTCGGCGTGAAGGAACACTTCCTGTAAAACGTGCGGTTCGATTGCTTAGACAGATAGCCGACGGTGTTGATGCGGCTCACGAGATCGGAATTCTCCATCGCGACCTTAAACCGGCCAACATCTTCATTCTACAAAAAGGCAAGGGCGACGGATTCATAAAGGTCGGCGACTTCGGTCTGGCGAAGATAATCAGCCAAACTGTGACCGACATTAGTTCTAATGCAACTCCTTCGTCACGAGGAATAATTGGAACTCCCGAGTTTATGTCCCCCGAGCAAATGCAGCCGGAAGTCGGCGTGGATGTTAGGGCCGACATTTATGCATTAGCCACGATCGCTTACTTGATGCTCGGCGGAAAGACGCCGTTTGCCGGCGACATGATGCAGCTCGTGATGCAAAAGATCATGCACAAGCCTGCACCGCTATCGACAATAAGGACTGATATTCCGCTTGATGTTGAGCGCGTGATCATGAAGTCCCTGGAGATCGAAGCTTCAGAACGCCACTCAACGGTCGCAGAGTGGATCGAAGACCTTGAAGAAGCGTCCGCAGACCTCGATGAATCGAAGAAGAACGGTATTTCGCGGCTCGTTGTGCTCGCACCGGCGGGTGCTGAGGTATATGTAAACGATGAGCGGAAAGGAAGTATTGGGCGTTCCGGCCGCGTAGTTTTAAGCGATGTGCCGGCGGGCCAGCACATTCTTCGCGTTTCCAAAGTTGGAGAGCGTGATGACGAGCGCGTTATCGAGATACGCGAAGGCGCGAATGAACAGGTGATCCAGGCTCATCTTCGAACCGTAAAGGAATCGGGAAGCCAGTCGTCACCATCACAAGGCACCGGCAGCAGCGGAATAAGCTCCGGATTAATGCCCGGAATTGTTGCATGCACGAACTGCAACTCACGCTTTGCCGAAGGTGCAAAATTTTGCGGCCGTTGCGGGAATCGATCATTCGTGCTTGTGAGTGCCGGCGACGTTCCTAACTCATTTCCATGTCCGCGATGCGCGACTCCGCTGGCTATGGACGCTCGCTTTTGCGGTCGCTGTGGTCTAAACATTACGCCGGGAACTGCGGCACACATCCATGCTAGCCAGTCCCCTTCGTTCGGCCAACGTCCGCCAATGCAGGCCGAGCGTATCTGTCGCAAATGCGGCGGTTCATTCCCTCCAAACATAAAATTCTGCGGCCGATGCGGCACCCCCATGATCTAAGGCCAAACTCGATAGACGAAGGAACTTTTAAAGATCAGCCCGCGTTATACCCATTGCCGGAAAAAACGGCTATAATGTTGCCGATTGCTCTTTCTCGTGATCAATACACTAGGAAATATTAGATGAAGATCTGCCCGACCTGTAGAAAAACTTACCCGGACGACGGCTTAAACTTTTGTCTCGATGACGGAACCGTTTTATCGTTTGCAAAGTCCGATCTTCCGGAAACGGTGATGTTGCCACAAGCTCATCCCACGCGACCCGTTGCACCTTTAGGAACGCAACCGACAAACCCAGTCGGGTGGGACAATAAACCACAATTTAGCATGCAGCCTCCGGTAAAAAAGTCGAAGACTTGGCTATGGCTGCTCGGTATATTTGGTATCGGATTGGTGCTCTGCGGCGGAGGCGGTTTATTGTTCATTGGCTTGGCGATCTACAACGTGCCGGACGAAGACCCAACGATCGGGAACAACAAGCCGCCGATCCCGGGTGAAAAGACGCCGACCACAAGCCCATCCCCCATCTTTAATTCCAATGCCAGAAAGATCGACCTGTCTTCGTGGGTCGCAACGTCCGAGCACGGAAGCACGACGTTCAGCGGTGGTGAACTCACGATGTCCGCGGCCCGCCAGAGCTACTACTATGCGATGTGTGCTGCCGATACCGATAAGACAGAAGATGCAACTGTAAGAGTCTCCGTAAAAAACCTTAACAGCGGCAATACTACTTTAGGTTATGGGCTGATTTTTCATAGTAATCCGACACCGCTTCAGCAGGGTTATGCTCTTCTCGTGGACTCAACAAAAAAACGTTTCCGCGTGGTCCGGCATGAGCCCCGGAAAGAGTTGGTCGTGGTGAACTGGACCAATTCCGACGCGATCAATTCTGGGTCCGAAACTAACAAACTCGAAGTCAAGCACAAGGACGATATTAACGAGATCTTCATAAATGACAAGAAAGTCACTTCGGTTCGGAACACCTACGGGTTTAAAGGCGGAGTCGCCGGCCTTTACGCGGCGGACGGCATCAAGGTCGGATTTAGTAACCTCGAGATCGAAAAATAGTCATCGCAGAAGATCATGAAACAATGCCGTACTTGCGGTAAGAATTATTCCGATACCGACATAAATTTCTGCCTTAACGACGGTGAACTTTTGTCGCGACTCGTGGATCCGACGCCGAGATCCGTGACTGACGAACCGCCGGCAACGATGTTTGCCGACAATTCACCGCCGACCTTGATGATGGATTCGGCTCGCGTTACGAACCAAACTAGTTGGAAGGCATCGGCACCTCCGGTTCAATGGCAGGGCCAAAACGCGATGTCTCCCGCTGGTTTCGGAAACCTGCCGGCTTATCTTCAGCCGAAAAGCCATACACTTCCGACTGTCGGCTTGATCCTCGGCATTTCTTCATTGATCTTCGTATGTTGTTTTGGCGGGATATGGCTTGGACTTCCGGCGGCAATAGTCGGCTTCCTTGGGCTTCGAAATGCTGACAATTTTCCCGATCGTTTCGGCGGCCGCGGAATGGCTCTTGGCGCAATGATAATAGGAACGATCACTTTTTTTATCTCGTTGATACACATTATCCTTACAGCGATCGGGTCGGCGTAAGCCCTATTGGCGTGGCGTAGCTAAATCTCTTATACTTTGCTAGATGCGTGTTACCTTGCATGTCGTCGCCGGACCTCAAACCGGCCGCGAATTCACATTTGATGAACACGACACGTTCATGATCGGCCGAAGCGAGGATGCACAGTTTTGCCTCCCGCACGACCGTTTTTTTTCGCGCCACCACTGCATCCTCGAGATAGCTCCGCCGCAATGTTTTCTTCGCGACCTTGGTTCAACCAACGGTTCGTTCGTTAACGGAATTCGCGTTGAAACAGCCCATCTAAAACATGGCGATCGAATTCAGGGCGGCGAGACCGTGCTCGAAGTAAAGGTCGAGTCTGATATTTCCTCATTTTCTACGTCGGGAAGTGCACTGAATGAAAAGACGGAACCGTCGATTATCACCGTGGCATGCCTTAATTGCGGTCTGCCCTCAAAAGCGGAAGCTTCCCGTCCCGATGCCAAGCTTTCCTACGTTTGCGAAGATTGTCGCGAAACGCTTCGCCAGAATCCGCAACCGATCCCGAATTACCAGATGATCCGCATTCTTGGGCAAGGCGGAATGGGGAGCGTAATGCTCGCGCGTTCCGTCCGCGATGGACGGGCGGTGGCAATCAAGACCTTGTTGCCTGAAGTCGCTGTAAGCGAACAATCGTTGAAGCGCTTTATGCGCGAGATCGAAGTTGCCGCGGCCCTTCAGCACCCGAACGTTGTGAGTTATATCGAGCACGGGACGCATAATGGGATCGTCTACTTAGTTTCCGAATATGTGAGCGGAATGGACGCGTCGCGGCTTGCAAAGAAACGTGGCGGAAAGCTCAATTATCAAGAAGTTGTCAAGATCATTGAACAGACTCTAGGCGCTTTAGACTTCGCCCATGAAAAGGGTTTTGTGCACCGTGACATCAAGGAACAGAACATCTTGGTGGACGGAAATTATCCGAATTATATAGCGAAATTAACAGACTTTGGGCTTTCAAAGAGTTACAAGCAAACTGGTATGAGCGGCGTTACGATGGTCGGGGATGTTGCCGGAACCATCGCCTACATGCCGCCCGAGCAGGTCCGTGACTTTAAGGAAGTTCGGCCGCCTTCAGACATTTACGCACTTGGAATGACCGCCTATAGCCTTCTAACGGGAGCGCACGCTCTGGATATCAGTCCAAATGCCGGGATATCAGAAACCGTAAAAGCTATCTTCGAAAAGCCGATAATTCCCATCAGCCGCCGAGTTCCCGAAGTTCCGTTACGTGTTGCCGCTGTGATCGAAACAGCACTGGCAAAACAAGTTGATCTTCGCTGGCGTTCGGCCGGCGAAATGCGAGATGCTTTGTTACGGGCAGCTTCGCAGCTCTAAACCTCATCCGATTCCTCCAATCGATTCGCGGCCACAAATAATCCCATTAATACCCAAATATGTCGTGCATCTTCAAATGAACCTGTTAATCCTTGAACACCGAATCCGGCTATAAATGCGAAACATATAATGATATTGAACGAGTAATATCGATCAGTGTCCGGCTTACTCAAGCCGAGCCGAACGACATACACGAAAATGCCGATTATCGAAACTGCTCCGATAAGCCCGCCTTGAGCTGCGATACTAAGAATGAAATTGTGAGCGTCAGTTAGCAAACTCATCGTGCCGTCGGAGTTCCGGAACACAACGTTGGCCACCGGCATCCCAATGCCTTTCCCTGTCAATGGGTCGCCGAAAAAGGTGCGTATCGCATCGGTCCAAACAAGAAATCGCGAAGACGGAAAAAGCTCAAATCCCGCAATTTCATATCCAACTGGCAAGCCTTTGTACGGTTGGGTCGTCACAAAGGCCACGATAATGTATGGGATGAAGGCAAGGAAAGCGGTTATCAAACAAGCACGGGCGACCTTAGGGCACGTCTTTCGTTTTATCGTCCAAAAGATCACACCTACCGAAATGAATATGACACCGATCCCGATCGTGACAGTCAAACAGGCTGTGAGAATTATGACAACCATGAGCGGCACCGCTTTCCGGTTCGTCAGCCAGCCATTCATCCATGCCGCAAATGTTAAAAACAAGCCTACATTAAGATAATTGCAGAACATTGCCGGTGAGACAAAGGTTGAATTGATCCGCCGATAATCGCCCGCAGGAGCGGCACCAAGATGATAGGTAAACGATTCGAAGATCTCAATGTAGGGGTAAAATATTGCCGAGAAAGCTGCAATTAAAATACTCAATGTAAGACCCGCGAGCCATGCATAGACCGTTTCACGAAGTGCGTTTTCGTTTGTGAGCGACTCACACGCAAGTACGGCGAGACCAATCAAATATCCAACACCTATAAGCTTTATAAAACTTCTTTGCGGATCAACTGAATATACGGCGGAGATCGTCAACGATCCAAAGTAAAAAAGAAAGAGCCAGTAAATTGGTTTCCATTCAAACCGCCTTTTTCCTATAAGAAATGTCGTTAAAACAAGTAGAGCCGAGATCGGAAAAAGAATGTCTGTTACCGTGATCCGCTGTCCGCCTAGAATGATCGACGGTTTCATAAAGGCGAGCGAAAAAACAACAGCAAGAAACCCAAAGCGGGAAAGGCGGTCAAAACTTGTCCCTGTTCGTTCAAGCTGCATTCTTCTTATTGATCAAATGGTTTTCGTTACCTTCGCCAGCGAACGCGGAGCGTCCGGATCGATACCCTTAGCTTCCGCAAGATATGCCGCGAACAGCTGTCCGGGCACGATAAACGGGATCGGCGAAAGAAATTCATCGATATCTTCCGGCAGCATGATCGATCTCGATGATCGTTTGGCGATCTCCGGATCATTTGTAATGGAAAGGGAATCGGCGTGAAGTTCACGAAGCCGATCAAGCAAGTCAACGTTGCTCTGTTGGGTAACGCCTTTTGGCCCGAACATGATGACAGGAAACCGACGTTCTACCATCGCAAGCGGGCCGTGGAAGAAGTCGGCCGATGAAAACCGCTCGGCGACCACGTAACATGTCTCCATTAGTTTCAAGGCCAGTTCGTACGAATTGCCGTAATTCATTCCCCGTCCCACGACCACACAATTCTCCATAAATGCGTATCGCTGAACCTCAAGTTGTACTTTATTTTTTAGCTCAAGTGATTTAGCGGTTAGTTCTGGTATCTTATGGTAGTCAATGCGTTTATCGCCGATCGCTGAGGCAAGCAAATAGAAGTGAAGCATCTGGCCCGTATATGTTTTTGTCGCTGCTACGGATCGCTCGCGGCCCGCATGGATCTGCAGAGTTTCATCGGCGATGCTGGCCATTGTAGATTCCGATTCGTTCGTTATCGCGAGCGTAAATGCACCCGAAGCTTTAGCGCTCTCCAGTACCTGGTTGATGTCGGTTCCTTCACCCGATTGAGAGACACCGATCACAAGTGCCCGTTTTAGACGCAATTTTGCGCTATAGAGAGTATGTACCGACGGTGCCGACAACGAAACAGGGATTCCCGTCGTAACCTCAAGAAGATATCGACCGAATAAAGATGCATTGTCAGAACTGCCTCGAGCAACGATGACGATGACATCGACGTCCTTCTGCCGGATGAAATCACCGATACTCGTTATTTTCTCGCGTTCGGCAGCGATGGTACGTTCTAAAACCTCTGGCTGCTCTTCTATCTCTTGTAACATCAATGACATAGTGTTATATAGTTAAGAATATACATTAAGTGGTTGCATTTTTGAGCTTTAGGTCTTCGGACTCTCTTTGAAGTCCCGCAACCACCGAGTTGATGGCTCCGCCAACCAGAAGAGCGACGCTGGTCAAGTAAAGCCAAAGCATCAGTATCATGACTGCACCAAGTGATCCATATGCGCGATTATAAGTGTTGAAATATTCAAGATAAAGTCGGAATCCGCTAGTTAGCAATAGCCATAGAATTATGGCGACGACCGAGCCTGGCGTTATCCAGAGCCATCGCCAACGCTTAAAATTCGGTACGATGTTATAAAAGATCTCGCAGGCGAACAACATCAACAACAAAACCGAGATCCATTGGATCGAAACCAAAACTAACGGCGACGACACCCGCAGACCGATTCCGGCTAGACCAAATTGTACTAACTGCCAGCCATAAAATACGATCGCTAGAACGACCGCGATATTTACAATGAGCAATAACGTCAGGCCTAGAGATTCAAGCTTTGTTCGCCACCACGAACGGCTTTCCCGCAAATGATAGATCGAATTCAGGGCAGTTCGTATGCCGTCGACCCCGGCCGAAGCTGACCATAATGTAATTGCAAGCCCGAATGTCAGCTTACCGGTGGATGTCTTTTCCGTAATCTCATCAACAGTCGTTCGTACAAGATCAAAAGCCGACCAAGGCATTATCTGCCGTAAATACTCGAACAGTTCTTTCTTTAGATCGGAAGTCGATTCAAGGATCATTCCGAACAAGCTAACCAGGAAGAACAGTAACGGGAATATCGAGAACGAAAAATAGAACGCTACTTGAGCGGCGCTACTGAGAATGTCAGCTTCAAACGACTCGTCGTAAAGCTTGCGAAAAAACTCTTTCCAAGGATATTGAAGCAGGGAAGTCATTTAACCACGCGATCGTTCCATAAGCGTCATTGTCAAAACGCTGAGCAGTAGTAACACCTCTTCATCCTCAGACATCTGCCCGATGGGGGTCAATTGAAACTTGCCCTCAAAAAAAGCGGGTTCTTTACCTAAACGGGCAACTTGATCGTCTTCAGAGCGCGAAATGATATAACTTGGATTAAAAAGATAACCGGTGAACATTCCAACTACCGGCAGTTCGCCGATCAGAGAATCAACTACCTTGATCCACCCGTTCTCCTCGCGGATCTCCATCACCTGCACGCCATTCGCATCGGAGATCAGATAGTGTGCCTTGAAAATCGAACGCATTCCTTTCCGTTTGATCGATCCAATGGCCGTGCCATCGGCAGCGGAAAATTTATAGTTCGCGGAAAAATCTAAGATGCGATCAGCTCTAATGTTAAATAGGTGATGCGTTTGCTGCTCGTCCGCGAAAACATAGATGTCCTCTTTCAGCTTGAACATCTTCTGTTTCACATATCCGATCAGCGAATTGTCGCCGTCGCGAATGTAGATCTGACTTGCAAGTGCAATGATCTTGAACGATAAGTTTATCGGATATTTCATGTCAGCCTGCCTCGGCGCAATCCAGGTAAACCCGCGGCACTCGGCTACCTAGTCCACAAGTGATCTCGTATGAGATGGTTGTAGCCAGTTCGGCAAGATCCTCGGCACGGATCTTCTGACCGAGTTGCTCTCCTAACAATACTACTTCAGTTCCTACACTAGCATCTCCAACATCAGTTACGTCGATTATTGTCCAATCCATTGATACACGGCCAACTATCGGAGCCCGTTTGCCATTGACCAAAACACTGCCGTTGTTTGAAAGCACTCGCGGCAGGCCGTCGTGGTACCCGATCGGAACGGTCGCGATCACCGATTCGCGTTCGGTTAAAAATGTCCCCCCATAGCCGATCGTTGTTCCAGTGGGAACAGTCTTTACATAGCTTATATGCGAACGAAGCGAGAGCACCGGCCTCAGGTCGGGCCCAGGGAAATCTCTTGGAAGAACGTCACCGCCGAGACCATATAGCAAGCCGCCGATTCGGACCATAGTTGCACGCGAGTCGGGGTGTACGATCGCTCCGGGCGAGTTGGCCATATCGATCAACTCGGGCTGGAATCCATTTGCGTGAAACGTTTCGGCGGCCGCCGCGAAAAGCCTCATTTGCAGATTTGTCTGGTCACTCACAACTTCGTCCGCTGCTGCGAAATGCGTCATCAACCCTTCGACCTCGACGTTCTGAAACTGCTTTAGTGCGACCGCGAAATCCGCAACTTCGGTTGCGGGAACCCCAACACGCCCCATTCCTGTATCTATCTTTATGTGCAACTTCGCGGTTTGATTCAGTCGGGCGGCGGCTGCGTCGAATGCAGCGGCTCGTTCGATCTGGTACACGACCGGCGTTAGATTCTGAAAAAGCATCGCATCTTCTTGACCAGGCCAGTTGCCGAAGCAGAGGATCGGTGTAGTGATTTCGGCATTTCGCAGCTCGATTCCTTCTTCTGGAAGGGCGACGCCGAACCAATCTACGCCTTCCTTTTCGAGGGCTTGCGCGCACTGGATCGCTCCGTGGCCGTAGGCGTCCGCCTTGACGACTGCCATCACTAAATGGCTTTCACCGATGAACTTGCGAATCGAACGAAGATTATAGCGAAGCCTGTCCAGGTCTATCTCGGCCTGAGTTGGTCTCGTTGGTATGTTGATTGGTGGTTCGCTCTTGAACATGTGGTCGGTTTTAATGGGGTGAGGGCTTACATTAACTGTCCGAATTCGACCTCTTAGATTTGACTTGAACCTCAACCATTTTCGAGATAGTTTACTTTAACTGTCTATATCCAACCCCTAAAGCAGTCTCTAAAGCGGAATGTTGCCATGTTTCTTCGGCGGATTCGTATCTCGCTTGTTCTGGAGCATCGAAAGTGCCCGGATGAGCTTTGGCCTCGTTGATGCAGGCTCGATCACTTCGTCAATGAATCCTTTTTCAGCCGCAATGTATGGGTTAGCAAATTTTTCAGTGAACTCGTCCACGATCCGCCGTCGATTTTCTTCGGGATTTGTCGTATCCAGCAGTTCCTTCTTATAAAGAACCCCGACAGCGCCTTCTGCTCCCATCACGGCGATCTCGGCCGTTGGATAGGCAAAGTTGATATCCGTGCGAATGTGTTTTGACGCCATAACGCAATAGGCTCCGCCGTAGGCTTTACGTGTGATCACCGTGATTTTCGGAACGGTCGCTTCGGCAAATGCATAAAGAAGCTTGGCACCGTGACGAATTATGCCGAAATGCTCCTGATTAACGCCGGGAAGAAAACCTGGGACGTCTTCGAATGTGATCAGCGGAACATTAAAGCAATCGCAAAAACGTACAAATCTAGCGGCCTTCACCGATGCATCGATATCCAAAACACCTGCTAGGAACGCCGGCTGGTTCGCGACGATTCCGACCGAAAAGCCGCCAAGCCTGGCAAAGCCGATCACGATATTTGGAGCAAAATGCTCTTGGACCTCGAAGAAATATTCATCGTCGACGACGTTGTTGATTATGTCTCGAATGTCGTACGGCTGATTAGAAGATTCGGGAACGATCGAATTCAGCCTTTTATCTGCCCGATCCGATGGATCTTCTGTCGCCACGAATGGCGGATTTTCCATGTTGTTGGAGGGCATGAACGAAAGCAGTTCCCGGGTCAACCTTAAAGCGTGTTCATCGGAATCGGCGGCAAAATGTGCAACTCCGGACTTGGTGTTGTGCGTCATCGCTCCGCCAAGTTCGTCTTTCGTTACATCTTCATGCGTGACCGTTTTGATAACGTCGGGCCCGGTGATGAACATGTAGGATGTGTCTTTCACCATCACATTGAAGTCTGTGATCGCGGGTGAATAGACTGCACCGCCGGCACATGGGCCCATAATGCAGCTGATCTGCGGGACAACTCCGCTTGCCAACGTGTTTCGCAAAAAAATATCTGCGTATCCTCCCAGACTGACCACGCCTTCCTGAATTCTGGCTCCGCCGGAATCGTTCAATCCGATGACAGGAACACCGACCTTCATCGCCATGTCCATGACCTTACAGATCTTCTGGGCGTGAGTTTCGGAAAGCGAGCCGCCGAAAACGGTGAAGTCCTGAGCAAACAGAAAAACCTCGCGGCCGTCGACAAGCCCGTGACCGGTTACAACCCCGTCGCCGGGAAATTTCTGCTTATCAAGCCCGAAATCGGTGGAACGGTGAACCACTAGTTTATCGAATTCTTCGAACGTGCCTTCATCCAGAAAGAAATCGATTCGCTCTCGAGCCGTCATTTTCCCGGCGGCTTTTTGCTTTTCAATTCGGGCCTCGCCGCCGCCCAATTCGGCAAGCCGTGATCGTTCTTCGAGTTGTTCGAGTTTGCTCATAATTCGCGATTCGGGTTTCATTACGTTAGAGTTTATATCGTTTACACGCCTGTGCAAATCGGTTAAGTGCAGGATTGGGAACGGCTAAAACCATGATCGAGATCATCAGCCGCGACAATCAACACATTAAAAGGGCGCGTCTGGTTCGTGACGGCCGAGAGCGGGACTTTGTTCACGTCGAGGGTGTTCGTCTCGTTGAAGACGCAATTAATTCGGGTTGTGCAATTTCGAATCTATTTTTTGAAACTGAAGCTACGCGAGACGAACGGATAAGGAACCTGATCGCGACGATTGAATCAACTTCTACCCGGGTGTACGAGGTTTCCACGGCACTGATCCGCCATATCTCCGATACTGAAAGCCCGCAGGGGATTGTGGCCATCGCTGCTCGGCCTGTTTCCGTAGCGGCGCAAATTGAACAACGGTTAGGACTGGTCGTTCCAATGGTTCTGATGCTGGAAAAAGCCAATAATCCATCAAATATTGGAGCTATAATTCGCTCAGCTGAGGCTGCCGGGATCGCAGGATTGATTACAACAACCGGCTCCGCAGACGCGTTTGCGCCGAAATCAATTCGCGCATCAATGGGCTCGTGTTTCCGGCTTCCGATCTGGGAGCGAGTTCAGGTTGCTAAGGTAATGGACTGGGCCGGAGCATCGGGATTGGCGGTAATCGGGCTGTCCGGAACGGGCGGAGAATCGATCTACGATGTTGACTGGCAGAAACCGACTTTACTCATCGCTGGTTCTGAGGCTCAAGGAATCTCTGCAGAAGTACAGGAAAAGCTGCGTAGATCTGTACAAATTCCGATGGCGAACCCGGTTGAAAGCTTAAATCTTGCCGCAGCTTGCGGGATAACAATGTTTGAGGCTCGCCGGCAACGTCTGCGTTCAGGGTACTAAGGAACGGCTAGTATTGGCACTTGTGTTCGCATTCGCCGTATTCGAATTGCTTGGGATCGCACCCTTGGTCCTTGTGTAATCCGCCTTGAATCTCACATCTGCCGGCCCGGAACTGATTATCGCCCGCATCATCGCGATGTCCGACAGGATCGATATCTGAGATTGAGTGGGTACTATTTTTTCTTTCTGAGCTTCCACTATTTTGAATTGCGATTCAGCTTCCCACAGCTTATTGACCAGAAACAGTGCTCGGCCCATTAAATAATAGTCGGTAGGGTCTTGCGGCGTACCCGAGCGTTGTTGCAGATATGCTTCAGGATCTTTGTCGATGTTCCACCGAAGTTCTTCGAGCGACGAGGCGGGAATATTGCTGGTCTTAGGCGTAAGATCTTGAACCGGTATCGTCTGAGCCTGTTCCGGCTGAGGCTGATTCTGAGACCAGAGATAGAATCCGGCAACTCCCAACAGGCCACCCACCAGTAGAAACATCAAAGATCTAAATAGACTGTTTCCAATATTTGGCGATAATACATGCAGTGCACCGTTAGCTTTTGGCGTTTCACCAAACATGGAAAATTCTTGCTGTCGTTCCCGTGGCACAGACCCGGCGGCCCCGGCAGGAACGATCACGCGTGATGAGGCATATTCGGACGAGATCGATTCGGCCTCAGGCGGCAGTTCAGATTCGAAACCAAGAAACTCATCTGCAGGTGCTGGATCAGCCTCGATCAGATAAGCTTCATCATCGGTTTCATCAAGAATTTTGCTGGCAGCGGCCTTTGAATTGATCGCCTCCGGAACGAAATGATCAGTGACCTCAAGAGGGGCGGCATCATCAATGCTTACGTCACTTGTAACTGCTTCCGCCGGTTCGTCAAAGGGTGAACGTGCCGTAGTTATCGTCTCTTCTTCATGTAGTTCATCAGCTACATCTACATCTGAAAGTGGCGCGACTTGAGTTGTCTGCGTTAAAGCCGGAATCTTTACGATGACAGCCGTCAGATTGTCTTCGGCGCCCCGGCTGTAGCACATTTCCTTAAGCTGCTCGCAGAGCATTTCAACGCTCATTCCCGTAGACAAAAGGTCTGCGATCTCCTTATCGTCAACGTGTCGGGTGATGCCGTCCGAGCAGAGCAAGAAGGTTGTGCCGGGTTCTACCGCGATCGTCTTAATATCGATCTCGACAGAAAGTTCGGCTCCTACCGCCCGGCTTATCACGTTTCGGCTGGGATGGTTCGCGGCCTGTTCCGGCGTCAATCGGCCGGCTCGAACTTCTTCTTCGACCACGGAATGGTCGGCGGTTTCACGTGAAAGCTCACCTTCTGCATTAAGTTTATAAACCCGTGAATCGCCGACATGAGCGATTGTCGCAACGTTCCCCGCAAGGTGAAGAGCAACCACGGTGGTCGCCATCGAAGAAAGCTGGGAAAGTTCGGTCGCCATTTGGTTGATCGAAATATTTGCCCGATCGATCGCAACGGTCATTATTTCTTCCGGATCGACCGTCCCCGAGTAATTCGCAAAGGCCTCGCCGATTATCTCGACGGCCATTGCCGAGGCTACATCGCCTGCCATCGCTCCACCCACGCCGTCAGCAACAGCAAAAATACCGAATTGGGGCATCGATAGGAATGAATCCTCGTTTTGAGGACGTTTTTCGCT
>JBBSKW010000088.1:0-13555 GCA_038256005.1 Pyrinomonadales bacterium | reverse complement strand
TCCAAGTGCAAGCGTTAATGTCGAGAACCATTCCATGTTCGAGCCTCCAACAAGACGAATTCCTCAACAGGATAGACACCATTCGCAGGATTGTCCAAGAATTAACTTAAACGTCCTGTTTATCCTGTCTGACCGACTTACGTTTCGTCGGCTTCCTCGGTTCCATCGACGTCTTTCTTGAAACCGAATTTTTCGAGCCTGTATTGCAGAGTCCGAAACGTCAACCCGAGCATTTTCGCGGACTTTGTGATGTTGTTATCGGTTCGGTCCATTGCCTGCATTATCAGGCTGCGTTCGACTTCCTCGAAATTTACGCCTTCGGGCGGGAGTTTGAATTGTGTATCGTCGCCGGTTGAAGATGAATTTACCGAGCCGGACTGCGTCATCTCCGGCGGCAGATCGTCAAGCGTGATCGTGTCGTCTTCACATAACAAGATCGCTCGTTCGATCGCCGATTCGAGCTGGCGAACGTTGCCCGGATAGTGGTAATCGGTAATCAGCTTTTTCGCGGCCGACTCGATCTCGATCTTGCGGTCGGTACCACGCGTGTGTTTTTTGACGAAGTAATCGATTAGAACCGGAATGTCGGTTCGGCGTTCGCGAAGCGGCGGTATCTCGATCGACAATACGTTGAGGCGATAATATAAATCCTCGCGAAACCGCTTTTCTTCCGTCATCTTCAGCAGGTCGCGGTTGGTCGCCGCAAGTACTCGAACGTCTATCGGAATGTCCTTCACGCCGCCGACGCGACGGATCTCTTTTTCCTGCAATGCACGAAGAAGTTTGGCTTGTAACGCAATGTCTAGTTCGCCGATTTCGTCCAAAAAGAGCGTGCCGTTATTGGCGATCTCAAACAGACCTTTCTTTTCCGCAACGGCTCCCGTAAACGAACCCTTTTCGTGGCCGAACAACTCTGATTCGAGCAGGTTTTCATTGATCGCGGCACAGTTCACTGCCTGAAAGGTTTCGTTCGAACGCAAGCTGTTCTTATGCATCGAGCGGGCGATCAGCTCTTTTCCGGTCCCACTCTCGCCGCGGATAAGAACGGTCGAATTGGACTTGGCTATCTTCAAGATAAGCTTTTTGACCTTGTCCATTTCGGGCGAAACGGAAACGATCTCGGTGTCCAATGCGGACAGTTTCTTCAGCGCCCGATCTACAGTATCAAGCAGCTTTTCGCTGTCGTACGGCTTCTGTAGATAATCGAACGCACCCAGACGAAGAGCATCGACCGCAGAATCGACCGAACCATGAGCGGTAAGCAAAATGACGATTATCGACTTATCGAAATTCGTCAATACCTTGAGCAAATCAAGCCCGGACATTCCGGTCATTTTCAGATCTGTCAGAACCAGATCGAACCGTCGCGATTCGACGAACTTCATCGCCGCTTCGCCGGAACTTGCCGTCGTTACGTCGTAGCCTTCGCCCGAGAGAATTGTCTCCAGAATTTCACGTTGATTTTTTTCGTCATCAACGACCAATATTGATTTTCTTGCCATGATTTAATCTTGCCACAAAAACGAAATCTGCCACGAGCGGCCCGAATATGAAGAATTGAAATATTTTAATGATTAGGTCTTTGACTCTTTACCGCTCTCCGTCTTCTCGTCTTTCATTTGGTCCGGATCCTGTGCTTCTTTTTTGACGCCGGACTTTTCGTCCAAGATGGCGTTAACTGCGCCGCCGATCAAGATCACGAGAGCCGTAAGGTAAAGCCAGAGCAAGAGAATAATAACAGCTCCGAGCGAGCCATAGGTCGCGGCGTAGGAATCGAAATAGCTTAGGTATAAACGAAACGCTCCCGAAAGAACTATCCACAGTATGATGCCAATAATTGCTCCCGGAGATATCCATTTCCACTCAAAAGGCTCATGGTTGGGGGCGAAGTTATACAGCAACGCAAGGGCGAGAAGCAACAGAATCAGGATCGCGATCCACGCAAGTGCCTCTACTAGAAGGTAAGGTGAATCGTTCGGAAAAAACGAATCGAAAAACTGCGAGCCGTAAACGATCGAAGCGAGAGCCATCAATATCAAAAACCCAATGCAGATCGTCAACACCAACGAGGTTCCCTTTGCCCGCAACCACGAACGCGTTTCCTTCAAGTTGTAAACCTCGTTCAATGTGCCCCGCATGGTATCGATGCCGGCGGAGGCCGACCAGAGCGTGATCAAAATGCCGAGCGTTAGTTTTCCGCCCGAAGCGTTCGCGGTAACCTCGTCAAGGGTCTTCTTTACCAGATCAAAGGCGGTATCAGGCATAACCTGCTTCAAAATAATGAATAATTCAGCCTGCAGGTCCTGCTTGTCACTCAGAATGATGCCCAGAAGGCTCATTAGGAAAAGTAGCAGTGGAAAAAGGGCAAAGGTAAAATAGAACGCGACCTGTGCGGCGTTGCCGAGGATATCGTCATCCGATATCTTTTCATATAGGCGCTTGAAAAAGTCCTTGTAATCAAATTTCATCTATTCCCCTTGTTCTATTCTGCCTGTGCCCGTGACCCTTTATTTTATATCGCTTCGCGGTAATCTCACCGTAAATCTCGTTCCTTCGCCTTCGGTCGATTTCACGCTGATCGTTCCGTTGTGTAGATCAACGATCTTTTGGACGATCGCGAGACCCAGACCGGTGCCTGTTTCTTTTGTCGAGAAATAGGGCTCGAAAATTTTTGAAAGATTTTCGGCGGGAATACCATTGCCTGTGTCTGCGATCTCAAATCGCACAAAGCCGGCGTTCTCATCAGAAGTAATTTTGACGCTCAGTTGTCCGCCCTCGTGGCCCATTGACTGAACTGCGTTGATAAATAGGTTATTGAAAACCGAACGTAGAAACTCCGGGTCGCCCATGATCTCGGGGACCTCCTCGTGTTCGACAACGGCCATCTTAATGTTGTTCTCTTCAGCCTGAGCTTCAACGATCCGGAGTGAGTCCTGGATCACCTCGCGGGCATCTAGCGGCCGCACATTAACACGGGCAGGTCGCGAATAATTCAAAAAATCGGAGATCTGGTTGTTGATCCGTGCGACCTCATCCTTTATTTGACTGATCAGTTTTTCGAAAGTGGCTTGTTTTTCCGCATCTTCAGGAGCAAGTTTTGAACGCAAATGATCGAGCGTCAGATTAATATAGTTGAGCGGATTTCGTATCTCGTGAGCGATCGCCGAACCCAGACGGCCAATAACGGCGCTCTTCTCCGCTTGCTGCAGCTGATCTTCGAGCAGTTTCGACTTTTCTAATTCCGCCGTCATCTCATTGAACCGCTGCGTCAAACGGCCCATCTCATCATTGCGTACATTTGGTACACGGAAACCAAGATCGCCATCCGCGATGCGGCGTGCTGCGTTCGCAAGATCCGTGATCGGACGCGTAAATCGCCAAACTAAAAGGAAAGTGATGGCTGTCGAGACAAGAAAGATCCCGAGCGTGTAGACGAGCGGTTCGGCCGCCCGCCATGCGGCTTCGCTTTTGACATTCTTTAGAACGACCATTACATAATAGCGGCCGTCGCTGGTTTCGATCGGGATCGCGTGAGCCTCATCGTCGCGTACCCTACTTTCCCCGGATTTGCGGTTTGGGAACCGCGAAAGATCATTCCCGAGCCTTGCACCTTGCATTAGCGGCGGCAGATCGGTTAATGCCGCGAGGTCTGTATATGTAACTGATCCATCTTCCGCTCGTTTCGGAACATATTCGGGATTTAGGCTGTCTGTAACTTGCCATTTTTCGTTGATGATGATGACATCGCGGATACGTTCGAGGGCTTGTTCGTTCAAGAACGACTGGCCGGGGTGAGCGATCAGATCTTCCAAATATTCCTGTTTCGAAGTGATCCCGCTCATACCGAGAGCAAATCCAGCCGATAGCGTCTGTTCCTGAATCTCACGACGAGCATTGTTCTCATTTTGGGTCTTGAGATTAAGGTAAAACTGAATGCTCAATGTTGCGATAAGAAGGATCGCGAAAATGATCAGTAACCGTCCTCTTAGTTTATTAAAAAAACCCATTTTACCACCCTTATGCAGCTGCTTAATTTCTGCTTGCGCCTGCCATCAACGAATGTTATAGTTCCTGTTAGCGATTTCGCGCGAAAGTCCCGTTAATATACCATGTTCCTAAGTTGTGGGATTTTTCGTCTCCACTACAACCCTGTTTCGAAAATTCAATAATTTGAGGTAAACCATGATTTTTATGCGTCCCGAAAAGCGTTCCGCAAAGGTATTTTTGTTTGCAGCAGCTTTCATTTTGCTGATTACCGTTCCAGCAAGCATGCAAACCAAAAAACCGGCGGCAAAACCCGCAGCTAAGACCTCAGCTAAGAGTGCGGCAGAAAAGAAAAAGGATGCAGCAAAAGTTACCTCAAATAATGCGAAGACAGTGGCGGCAAAAAAGAATAGCAAAGCCACCAACGCAAAGAACACAGCCGCTTCAAAGAAAAATTCAAAAGCTGCTCCAGCGAACAAGAAATTAACCGCTAAAGAACTTGCCGCGCAGAAGAAGAGCGTATCGACCTCCAAGAAACAGACAGCAGCACAAAAGCTTGCTGAAGCAGAACGGGAACGAAAGGAATCAGCTCGTCGGGCTGCCGCACTTGCAGAACAGAGACGACGCGAACAAGCCGCCCGCGAAGCCCGTGCCCGTGCGATCGCTTTTGAAAATGGCCTGAAGACTCAAACCGCTGACAACATCGCCAAAGATGTGACAGACGGCGAAGACCTGCGTATCCGCCAGACTGCGGTCAATGCTCTCGGAAATCGAGCGGGCACTGTCGTTGTGATGGAGGCGAAGACCGGGAAGATAGTGACAATGGTAAATCAGGACTGGGCCGTCCGGCACGGATTTAAGCCCTGTTCGACGATAAAACTGGTTACCGGAGTCGCCGGGTTGAACGAAGGATTGATAAATGGCGATGGCCTAGTCACCGGGAGCGGCAGCGGAATGGATCTAGAGGCCGCTTTGGCTCGTTCTAATAACCCGTACTTTCAACGTGTAGGGGCAAGTCTCGGCAGTGCAAAGATGATCGAATACGCCAAACGGCTCGGCCTTGGTGCTACTACAGGCATTAACGTAGCCGGTGAAAATCCGGGCAGGCTACCCTACGGCAACAACAATTCACGCATTTACTCGCACGCAGACGACTTTGAAGTTACGCCGTTGCAACTTGCAGTTATGGTAACTGCCATATCGAACGGCGGCGAACGGGTTGTTCCAAAAGTAGCGAAAACCCGAATTGACAATGTTTCATCGAAACCGAGCGTTAAGGGAACCATCGGTTTACCGGACCGTAGCGTACAAGGCGTTCTTCCGGGAATGATCGGAGCGGCTGAATATGGGACCGCTCGCCGCGGCGTTGATGCCGGAATGGGCGTTGCAGGTAAAACGGGTTCGTGCATCGGCAAAGGTTCGTGGGTCGGATTGTTTGCCTCGGTCGCACCTGTCGAAGAGCCGAAATACGCTGTTGTCGTGATCACTCGCGGCCAAGGTGAACGCGGCCGAATAGCAGCGGGAATAGCCGGCCAGATCTACAAGGCTCTTGATTCGGAGATCGATTCGGACATGAACAAACGGCTTGCGATCAAACAAATTGGCAATCGCCCGGCTCACCCGATCTTGCCCACATCAACCACTGCAGCGGTCGGCGAAGACGAAGATGAAGACGACGAGGCATTGCTTGAGGCTACGGAAGCCGACAAAAATCGAAGCACGGTCATAGCCGGTTCGAATTCCCGTCCGGTAAATATGCCCGTTGATCCGAACAAAAAGACGGTAACGCGAACATCGCAATCGAAGCCCGTTTTCCCGACCGTAGTGATTCCTTTCTCAAAAGATGGATCAGCACCGGAAACCAAAAAGTCTGAACAAAAGAGTAGGCCGCGTGTCGTCGGCAACTAATCATTTGGAGATGTGATTAAATTTGATGCCGCCGAAACGAAAGCGTTCCGGCGGCATTTTCGTCTTTGTCACATTTCGACGCGAATTGCTTGACACATTGACGGATATTACGGGATTATTTAAGTTCCCGAAAAAACGGCGCGTTGGCTATTTATTGGCGTTCCGCTTTTCGGATTGGTTGCAACTTTTCCAAACGCCGATTCATCAGAACTCACGCCGGATGATGATTTGAGAGTTCGGCGGAAGAGCAAGGGAATTGCAATTTTTTAGATCAGGTTGGAGGAGTTAGAAGATGAACACATTTAAGAAGTATTTGGGTTACGGAATGCTCGCTGCGGCGTTCCTAACGGTCGGCACGGCTGATGGCTATGCGCAGGCGAGCTGCGACGATGTAGACGGCTACACGGCTCTCGACGCAAAGATCCGCGAAAGTTACGCGAAACTGGCAACGCTGCCGGTAGCGATAACCTCGGGTAAAGAATTTCTTGAAAAATATGGCACCTGCGAGCCGACTGCGGGAATGGCCACTTACTTGAAAGAAAACATTCAGAAGTGGGAAGCTCGCGTTAAAGAAGCTGGCGAGAAAGCAGAAGTCGACGCAATGTTTGGCCGTTTTGATGCGGCGATCAAAGCAGGAAATGCGGCACAAGTTTATACTTCGGGGCGTGAGATCTTGGCGAAGCAGCCGGGTAATCCAAACGTGATCATGGTCATGGGTGCGGTCGGATTGGACGAAGCGATCAAGGGCAATGCTGTGAACGTAGATGCCTCGATAGCAAACGCAAAAACTGCTTTGGCTTACGCAAAGAATCCGAGTTCCGAATTTCCGAAGACTCGAGCTTCAGACAAAGCTAAAACGGCTGGCGCATTTCAGTACGAATTCAGCCGCGAGCAGGCCGTCGACCAGATGACGTACGTGATCGGCTACATGCATTACTATGTCAAGAAAGACAAGAAGATGGCTTTGCCGTATTTTTACGAACTGTCGCAGTCTTCCGAACGTTTCAAGGGAGATCCAAGCCTTTATGCAGCGGTTGGATCGTATTATACGGATGAAGCAGTACGGCTCGGCAACGAGATCAAGCCTTTGATCGAGAAGCTGAACAATGCGGCTACGACGGACGAAGAAAAGATAGAATTGGATAAACAGATCAAGGTAAAGGAAGCCGTTTACAAAGCCTACGAAGAACGGACCCTTGACGCATTTGGGCGGGCATACAAAGTAGCCAAGAACGGAACGCCTGAAGAGAAAACGTATCGTGATAATCTTTACAAGACGATTCAAGCGATTTACGAAAGCCGGTTTGCAAAGAAAGACGGTGTTGACGCTTGGCTTTCGACCGCAACAGCAAAGCCGATGCCGAATCCGCTTTTGGAAGTAACTCCGATCGTTGAAGAAACGACGACGACCACTACTACGACAACGTCGGCGACACCTGCGGGCACAAACGGCAAGACGGCGACAGTTGCCAAGCCATAACGAACTGACCTCTAACCTGACCGGGTCTAGCGACCCAGAAGATATGCCGGGCACATAAGCAGTGCTCGGCTTTCTTTATTTGCCGTTCCTCAATAAAATCAGACAGGCAATGAATGCAGCAAAACTGGAAAATTCGCTCGGCTACCGATTCAAGGATATAGCTCTGCTTGATCGCGCTCTGACGCATCGTTCCTGGACCCACGAGAATCGGCTTGCCGAATACGATAATGAATCATTCGAGTTCGTTGGTGATTCCGTGCTTGGTCTGGCGATCGCCGAACAGCTTTTTAAGAAACATCCGGACCTGGCCGAAGGCGATCTGACGTTGATGAAGCATCGCTTGGTAAGTATGCCGACCTTGGCAAGGCTCGCTATCAGCTTGCGGCTTGGCGAATTCATCAAGATGGGCACGGGTGAAGAAAGATCGGGCGGTCGCGATAAACCTGCGATCGCGGCTGACGCTCTCGAAGCGATAATCGCTGCAATTTTTCTGGATGGTGGCTACATCGAGGCACGCGCATTTATCGCTCGGCTGTTTACTGAAGAGCTTAGAATGACGACTCCGAGAACCTCGCTCGACCACAAAACAACTTTGCAGGAACTTCTTCAGTCACAGAAGTTAACCGCTCCACGGTACAATCTGCTGAAAACCGACGGTCAGCCGCATGACCGCACGTTTTTTGTTGAAGCAATCTGGGAAGGCGGCCGAAGCGAAGGTTCCGGGCGATCGCTAAAAGCTGCTGAAATGAATGCTGCCGAAGCGGCCCTAAAGTCGGCAAAGGCCGGAACGGTTCGCGGCGACAAGACGTAATCTGTTATATTTATTCACTTATGACCAACGACGAGAAGCCGAAAGAGCCGCTGCCAGCGGAAGAAGGATCAACGGAAAAGAAGCCGACCGGGCCTCCGAAATCGATATTTCGCGAATATCTTGAATCGTTCACCGTTACGCTGATAATGGCGATATTCGGCATGACGTTTATCATTCAAGCAGTAACTGTCCCGACGGGTTCGATGCAGAATACGATTCTCGTCGGCGATTATTTACTGGTAAACAAGTTCATTTTTTCGCCGGGCGGTAACCCGTTGCCATTCCTTCCGATGCGTGACATCGAACGCGGCGACATCATCGTTTTCAAATATCCGGGAAACAGCGTCGACCCAATTTCGGATCGCGAACGCGGGCTGGTCAAGTATCAGATCAACTATGTTAAGCGCGTTATCGGGCTGCCGGGCGAAAAGGTCGAATTCAAGGGTAATCAGGTTTTTATCAATGACCAGCCGCTTGCCGAGCACCGAATTGTTGGCGATCCACCACCAAGGGATAAGGGCCAATCCGCACTCGAGGTCAAGCAATACGAAGAGCGTGTTCCCGAAGACAAATGGGACGTTTATTATTCGCAGCAGACGATGAGAACGGTCGAATCAGGAGGAAAGCTACGGCTCGATCATCTGAATTTCGGCGTTGAAGGCAAGCCGATGATCGTGCCGGAGAACAGCTTTTTCGTGATGGGCGACAGCCGCGATCAAAGCGACGACGGTCGTGGTTGGGGATTTGTTCCGCGTGGCTTGATAGTTGGCCGAGCGATGTTCGTTTACTGGTCGTGTGACCGCGGTGCTTCGAACGGCGAATTCTTTGGCTGCGTTACGCACCCGCGGCTCGATCGCATCGGAAAATTCGTTAAGTAGAATTTATCTCCATTTAGATGAAGATCACTTTTAGCGAAGAAGTTTCAGGCGCGGTGCATTTCGATTCGCCGATCGTCGCGCTTGAATCGACCGTCATCGCACACGGACTTCCCTACCCGCAAAATATCGAAACCGCGTACAAGATGGAACGGATCGTCCGCGAGATCGGTGCCGTTCCCGCGACGATCGGCATTTTTGATGGCGAGATTCACGTTGGCTTAAGTGAAGAGCAGATCGAACGGCTGGGAACCGATCAAGAAATACGGAAGTTATCCGTTCGCGATCTTCCGGTGGTCGTCGGCCGCAAACTTTCCGGAGCAACAACAGTTTCAACGACAGCACTGATCGCTCATCAGGCGGGAATAAAAGTTTTTGCGACAGGCGGGATCGGAGGTGTTCATCGCGGATACGGAATGGATATTTCGGCCGATCTTCCGACGCTTGCTTCGACACCGATCACTGTAGTTTGTTCGGGTGCAAAGATCGTTCTTGATCTGCCCGCAACACGCGAATGGCTTGAGACGCACGGCGTGACGGTTTTGGGTTACAGGTGCGACCGAATGCCGGCGTTTTATTCACACGATAGTGGTTTGCATGTCGATCAACGGGTCGAAACTGCAAAGGAAGTTTCGCGGATAATCGACGCACGGAACGATCTGAAACTTTCAAAAGCGATCCTGGTCACCGTTCCCGTTCCGGACAAATACGCGATGGAAACTGCGGAACTTGAATGTTTTATCGCAGATGCGGTGAAGGCGGCGGCTGAACGTGGAATTGCCGGAAAGGATGTTACGCCGTTCTTGCTTTCTGAGCTGTCTGATCGTAGCGGCGGACGAACGCTGGAGGCGAATATTTCCCTGCTTGAGAACAATGCCCGCGTTGGGGCCGAAATTGCGAAAACGCTCGATTAGTTACGGTTACTTTTTCTCCAATTTTTCCTTTAGGGCATTGAGTCGATTTTGCGCTTCGACAGCTTCCGCCGATGTTGGAAATTTTGCGACGATCTCTTTCCAACTCGCACCATCGTAGTGAAACTGTTTGGTTACAGAATTAAACAGGAAAATTATCCCAAGCCGACGGTAGCGGTCGAGCATGTTGAAATTCAAATAATAGCTGTGAAGCGGTGCTCCGGTCGCTGCCATTTCGCGGCGGTCAAGCCGGCTCGTCGCGTCACGCGAAAGGCGTACGGCGGCGATCTCGAGAATGTCTCCGTAAAGCAACAAGATCGGCGGCCGGAATTTGGATCTCGGATAAAGCTGTAAGAATTGGTCGGCGGCCTCCACCTGATCGAACCCGCTTGAAGCTTGAACAAGTTTCGCAAGACGCTCTTCGTCCTCTGCTCGTTTGTCGCTGAACACCGCATCTGCCTGGACCCACCCGGCTGCGGGCGGCGTTGCCTGAACTCGAAAGAACCTTACGCCGTCCGCCTCTTTTACGCCGAGAATTCGCACCTTCCGGCCGCGACGCATCCGCTGTATAGCTTCAGCGTAAAGACTGGGTTCCTTGCGAAGCACGGAAAGCGTTTCGTCGACGACTGTTGCCGTGTAAACAGCAGTTGCGGCGGTCGGACGCTTCCGCTGAGCATCAACGCCAAGGCTAGAAACCAGTAGAAGAATGAG
The DNA here is from genome assembly GCA_038256005.1 of Pyrinomonadales bacterium. Classification (GTDB taxonomy): domain Bacteria; phylum Acidobacteriota; class Blastocatellia; order Pyrinomonadales; family Pyrinomonadaceae; genus OLB17. The sequence goes on along the minus strand of JBBSKW010000088.1, from coordinate 2,875 downwards.
TAATATTATCGTTGTTCTCATAACGAGTTCTGTTTATTTTGAGGCGTTCCTAATTCGAGCGGCCACGCCCGAATGGTGAAAATGGCAAATGGCGATCGCAAGTGCGTCGGCCGCGTCGTGAGGTTTCGGAACAGTTTTGAGCGAGAGCAAGATCTTTACCATCTCGCCGACCTGATTCTTTTCCGCGTTTCCGTAACCGACGACCGTCTGTTTTATCAGCCGAGGTGCGTATTCTGCGATCTCGAGGCCACGCTGTTCGGCAAGAAGCAAGACGATTCCTCGCACTTGGCCGAGCTTTACGGCAACTTTGACATTGGTTGAATAGAACGCATCTTCGATTGAAACGGCATCTGGTTCGAACCTTTCAATCAGCTCCGCGACACCATCAAAGATCGTATGCAGCCGCTTTGAGAACGCGAGCTTCGTGTTTGACCGAACGGTTCCGAATTCGACGCACTTGTACAGAGAACCTGAGCCCTCAACAACGCCCCAGCCGAGCGTTTCACTGCCCGGATCAATACCTAAAACACGCATCTGCAAATACTTATGAACAAGTTCGATGCAAAGATAACCGATGTATTTTTGGTATTGCAAGGCCGTAAGGCCTAAACAGGTCAAATTTGTCAAAACCACCGTTAACCCTTATCATTTTGTCATCACAGATTTGAACACACAAAGTGAAATGAACCTTCAGGCCGCAGAGTCTCAGCCGTTGGGATCAGTCCGAGTTCTACTCAGCGAAGTTATTGATTACGCAGGACTTTTTCCGCCCTCGCAGCTTTCGATGCAGGAGGCGGTGCTCAACTACGCCACGTATCGGACGAGCAATTACGGATGGATGCTGGGCCGCTTTGTTGTGCCTGTTTCGCGGCTTGAAGAGTTCATGGACCACGCCGGAGACTTCGTTTCGCGAGACGGCAAGAGCGATTGGCGTTTGAGCGTGATCGCCGGCGAAGATATCAATCAAACTATCAGGCAGGTTCGTGAATTTATCCGCCTTTTTCCGACGGGCGTGAAGGTCGACATGCTCGAGGTAAAGGCCGCGACCGCATCGAAGATCGAGAATACAGTGATCGCCGTGCCCGAAGGTATCACGACGTATTTTGAGATCGCTCCCGGATCTTCGTTTGTTGATCTGGTCACGACGCTTGCGATGAAGCGGCAGCGTGCGAAGCTGCGTTCGGGCGGTGTTGTTGCTGAGGATTTCCCGAAAACCCGAGAGATAATCCGTTTTGTGCGAACCTGCATGGCGGCGAACGTGCCTTACAAAGCGACGGCCGGCCTGCATCATCCGATCCGCTGTTACAAGCCTTTGACCTACGCCGCGGACGCTCCGCAAGGCACGATGCATGGCTTCCTCAACGTCCTTCTGATGACTGGTTTCGCCCGCGAGAGTTATCGTGTTTCGCTGCTCGAAGAGCTGATGGAAGAAGAGTTCGAAGAGGCGTTTACCTTTACAGACGTTGGACTTAAGTGGCGCGAAGAACATTTCATGACCAACGCCCACATCAGCCTGCTTCGCCGCCGCGGAATGAATTCGTTCGGCTCCTGCTCGTTCGACGACCCGATTGCCGATCTCCGTCAGCTTGGATTGCTCTGATCGGCCTGTTCCTGAAACATTTCGTCGAGTTTTTCGAGCGGCAGCTCCTTCATATAGTCCAACGGGGATTTCGCGGGCGTCCGCGCCAGAGCGTGGAGCGGATGATCGCCGAGGGCCGTGACATCTTTGCCCGGCTTCCAGTCATAAAGGTCGTTCGGCGTGCATCGCAGCAGCAGGCAAAGGCGTTCGAGATGCTCGTATTTGACCGAGCGGTTCGTGAAATTCAGAAGATTGTTCGCCGTACCGCGTCCGAAACCGTTCTTCATGAGGAATGTAAGCGGATTAGGGATGCCTCAGAGAGCAAAAACACGTTTTGGATTGAAATAAAGCATGAACAACCTCGCATTATGTGTGAAAATATTTTCAGAACACGTGAATGATATCACATTGCGTGTGAACATGATTGGATAGTGTGTGAAGAACATTATATTATGTGTGAATATTGTTAAACAGCGTGTGAATGTTATTCAATAACTATTGAATAACATTATGTAATGCGTGAACATTATGACATTATGCGTGAATAACATGGCTTATTTACGAAATCAGATTAAGGAAACAAAATGAGTTACGAAATAAACGAAACCCACGACCCGAGCCTAAAAAGTTGGGTCGAATCCGCCAACGATCCGAATACGGACTTTCCGATACAGAATCTGCCGTTTTGTTACTATCACGGATCTGGAAGGAATGGCCGATTCGGTGTTCGCGTTGGCGACTTCATTCTGGACTTGGTTCGGTGTCAAGAAGATTCATTATTTGAATCTATTAAAGATTCAGATATTCCTTTTCGGCTAAATGATGAGTATAGAGCTGAAAATCTTTTATCGGAGCCAAGCGGAGACTTCTCCGCATTCAGATCTCGGCTGAGTCATATTCTTCGTGAGAACGCCGACCCGCGTGATAAAGAGATTGCGGCAAGACATTTACTGCCCGTCAGTGAAGTTGCGTTGGACGTGGCGGAAATCGGAGACTACACCGATTTCTACTGCTCGATCTATCACGCGACGAATGTGGGGTCAATGTTTCGGCCGGAGGCTCCGCTCTTGCCAAACTATAAATATGTGCCGATCGGGTATCACGGGCGGGCTTCGAGCATCGTGATCTCGGGGACGGACGTGAAGCGGCCGCATGGGCAGAATCGCAGCGACGCCGAGGCTCCGCCGGTCTTTATGCCGGCGAAGAATCTCGATTACGAGATGGAGCTCGGATTTTTTGTCGGACAGGGCAATGAGCAGGGTTCATCGATACCGATCGGCGAAGCGGAGCAGCATA
>JBBSKW010000087.1:0-13576 GCA_038256005.1 Pyrinomonadales bacterium | reverse complement strand
GATTCGTCAATTTTTCCTGTACGCTGTTCGCTTTTAGGCGATCGTTGAGGTTTTTGAAATCGACGAAGTCCAGATGTTGGTCTTGATTGAAACACGAAAATACAAAGAATTCTTCGCCGGTGTGCGGGTTCACGTGCCGCTGCAGGCACTGTGCGCAGACCTCCTTCATCATGCATTGCATCGGTGAGTTTATTGACCCGATCGCGACGTGATCTTGTTTCAGAAAAGGCTTTAGCGAATCGTGCCGAGCTTCGCGGACGCCGTTCATCATCCGGTCGGAACCGATTGCGATTATGCGATCGACCTCTTGCAATTCCACGGTCCTGTCGCCAAGTTTCCCTTCGGCGTAAGCGATCATCGCCTGAACGATGTTGCCGCGGAAGTGTGCGTCCTGCGGTCTATCCGGAGCGATCTCGTTACCGAAATCGGTCGCCCAGATGATCTGATCGGTCGCGTTCTCGATCTCTTCGCGTTTGAAAAGATCGGCCCCGTTCTTATAACCGGCAAAGTAAATTACCTTGTTGTTGTTCTCGCGAAGAGCCTTTGCGATCGAGAAAAGCACGGCGTTGCCCAATCCGCCGCCGGCGAGCAGCACCGTTTCGTTTTGCGGTATTTCCGTCGGCGATCCGGTCGGACCCATTACCAAAACCTCTTCGCCTTCTTTCAAAAGCGAACAAAGCCGAGACGAAGTTCCCATCTCGAGAACGATCATCGAAAGCAAGCCTTTTTCTTCATCGACCCAAGCTCCGGTGAGGGCAAGGCCTTCCATTACGAGGCGTGTTCCGTCAACGATCGGTGCCGATGATTCAAAATTCTGAAGCCGATAAAATTGTCCCGGCTCAAATTTTCGTGCCTGCAGAGGTGCTTTTACGATCACATCAACGATCGTCGGCGTAAGGCGATCGACCTTCACAACATAGGCACGAAGTTGCTCATCGAGCGTTGCTTCAAGCTTATCGAAGATTGCGTCCTTCTCAGACTGCGGAAGCGAACCTCGTTCAGCCAATTCTTGCGTGAAAAGCGAGACAACATGCGAATAGCCGTGCTTCGCCGACGCCATTGCCTTTACAACGTTCCCTGCGTACTTCGGATGGTTGTCGCCGTAATATGAAATGAACTTGCCGTCGCTTTCGTACGACGTGAAAAACGCGACATCGTTCTTGTCGGCTTCGATCGCGTGAAGCTTTCCGTCGCCATTTCTCCTGACCTTGAACGGCTGGAAAAACTGTCGCCATTCATCCATCTTGAACGTGCCCGGTTTTTCCTTTTCGTAAATTACGTTTGGTGAGGTTCCGGCGGCGACGCAAACCGTACGAGCGGGAAACGTATGAATGTCACCCGTCTTTTCAAATTTACCGGTATCGCCAACATACTCGAGCCGCTCGAATTTCAACGCTTTTACGGCATTGAATTCGTCCGGCACAGCTTCGGTCGGCGACATACATTCGATGAAGTTAATGCCTTCTTCCAAAGCCTTTTGCACTTCTTCATGGTTCAGGCGATACGCCGGCGAATCCTGTAACCGCTTTCTATAAACTAGGGCGATTCCGCCCCAGGAATTCACCAGCGAAACAAAATTCGGCTGTTCGCCGGCCGCTTCGGCTCGGGCACGTTCGGCTCGGATCGCACGTCCATGTTCGAGAAATTCGCGAATGGTCATCAGCTCTTCCGGATCGAACTGCTTCATCACGTGCGTTTCGCCAAACTCGACGACAACGTCCTCGTATTTCTGAAGCATCTTCTCGACCTGGATCGGATAGTAAGCGAACAACTCAGTCGCCGTATCGATACCCGTAAGGCCGCCGCCGATAACAATAGCCGGAAGCCGAACCTGCAGATTCGAAAGCGTATCTTTTTTGAACGCACCGGTGAGCTGCAACGCCATCAGAAAATCTGATGCCTGCCGAATGCCGCGGATCAGATTGTTCTTCATCGGAACGATCGTCGGACGGCCGGCACCGGTCGCGATCGCGATGTGATCAAAACCAAAATCCCAAGCGTCTTCGATAGTTAACGTTCCGCCGAAGCGAACACCGCCATACGCCCGGAACCGCTTTCGCCGTTGGAGAATCAACTGCACCATCGTCAGGAAATTCTTATCCCAGCGAACCGTGATGCCGTATTCCGAGACCCCGCCGAAACCCGACAGAATTCGCTCATCCAGTTCCTCCGTGATCTCAGATAGTTCCTTTATCGGTTTCGGACACGTCGTGCCGAGAGCGCCGGTCCACTCGGCCGGAAGCGGTTCGATCTTCAATCCGTCGATTCCGATCACACCGAAGCCTTCGTTGAGCAGATATTGCGAGAGCGTATAACCCGCCGGCCCAAGCCCGACGACCATTACATTCTTACCGTTGTAAGGAAGTGCGTAAGGACGTTTGGCGTTAATCGGATTCCAGCGCGTCAGAAGGCTGTAGATCTCAAATCCGTAGGGAAGTTTGAGAACGTCGGTCAGCGTCGCTGTCTCAACCAGCGGAATATTTACCGGTTCCTGCTTCTGGAAAATGCAGCCCTTCATGCAGTCGTTACAGATTCGATGGCCAGTGCCTGCACACATCGGGTTGTCGATCGTGACAAGTGCGAGGGATCCGATCGGATCGCCCTGTTTCTTGAGCAGGTGCATTTCCGAGATCCTTTCATCGAGGGGACAGCCTTCAGTCTCAATGCCAAGCGGATTCCGCTTTGGCGTCCCGTCCGGTTCGCGAAGCCCGGTTCGGCAGGCGTCCTTGTCGCGTTCATGACAGATCATGCAGTAGTCGATCTCATACAACGCTTCGCGCATCGTGCCGCGGTCGTCCGTCAATTTGAAGCCGACTCGCCGTCGCATCTCTTCATCGCGGCCGCGCATTACGTTAGCAAGTTCCGGTTCGGGATGAATGAGATGAACAAGGTTCTGGTAATCGAGCGCGTGCGGTACTTTGAATGCCGCCCACTTTTTATCTTTCTTGTGGAAATGAAGCGCCGACCATTTTTCGAATATGTCTAGGGCTGCTTTTATCTGAAGCAGATCTCCGGTCTCCTCGATCGCAAGAACTGCTTCGTTGAACATCTTGCCGAACGGACGGTCTTTTAACTTGTCGTAACCGTTCTTAACAAGCTCAATGGTCTTTGCCGTTTCAGGCGATACGTCTTCGGTCTTTGAAAGGTTTTCCTCGGCATCGGCGAGTGCGGTGGCTATCGAAGCAATTCCCAGTTCTTCGTCAAAGACGAGCGTGTCGTCAAAAGCCTTGTTGCGGAATTCGCGAACTGCTTCCTCGAGCTCGAGCTCGTTTAAAGCGCCGACGGTCGAGAGGTCTTCGAGTGTTTTGTATTTCTTGATCGCACGTCGCTGGACGAAGAATTTGTATTTCCACACCGGATTCTGCTCGAGGATCGTGCGTTCAAGTTCCGAACGCTCGCGGCTGATCTTGAACATTCGTCCGACGAAATCCGAGAGAAACGGAGCTGCGTCCGTCAGGATCTTTGACTCGACCCGCTTTTCGTGCGCCTGCCCGTGTGACGCGATGTATTTATTCAGAGCGTCGCCGAGCAAAGGTTCTTTTTCGAGAACCTCACCGTAGAATTTTTCGGCAAGCTCCTTAAGCTTTACTGCATCAAACAGGTCAGAATACTTAAAACCCGGAATGCCGAGTTCGAAATCGTATAAGTTGTCGATCGGTCCTATTTCGGAAATTGCGGTCATATTAAACTATATATCCCAAATATTGCGGTTTATTTAAACTTTAAATATACCATTCGCGGCTAATATGCGACAAAACGCTTTCTAATGGCTTGATGGAAACACGTACAATTTTTAGGAAAACCTGCGGTAAATATGGTATAAATCAAGTTTGCGCATTACTAATTGGTTTAATAGACCCTAATTTTTAGCAGTATGGAACAAGATCAGCGGATAGCCTCGCTCCCGAAATCGGGCGAGCTCCGGACAAGCAGTAACGAATATCCTCCAAGCTATTCCTCTTATTTTGACGAGGATGGAGCTCAGGGCCGCCGGACGGTTCAGCAGTACTTCTCAATTGTTTATAAGCGTCTTCCGATCATTATTGCAATCACGGCTCTGGCGACGGCGGCGACTGCATTTTATATGTATCGGCAGCCAACTGTGTATTCGGCTTCGACGGAAATGTTGATCGAGCCGCGAAAGCCGCGCGTGACCGACAAATCGCCGATAAACCTCAATTTCGGCGGTGATCAAAATTACATCAATACCCAGCTGCAGCTTCTTACGAGCGGCGACCTAATGAAGGACGTCGTGATCGAACTCGGGCTTCATCGCGACCCAAATCTTTTTCAGAGCGAGCCTAATGGGTTCAGCAATCTGTACGGAAGGTTATTTGGCGGCGAAGATCCGGCGGCTCCGGCAACCGCGGCAATACCTGTAATTGCTGAAGCGGACCCGAATGCAACGGAAAGCAAAGCTCCAATTCTAACGCCTGAGGAAGAAGCCCGCGCAAGTCAGTACGCCGGCAGATTTAGTCTCTCTGCGACGCAAAGAGAACGTACAAATCTGGTCACCGTCAGTGTTCGGTCTAACCATCAGAAACTGGCTCCGATAGTTGCCAACAAAGCTGCAGAGGTTTTTCGAAAGCGAGACCAAGAGCGGGAATTGGAAGGCTCCACTCGAGCAGTAGCGGAACTCAGAACTTCGATCGCAGAGCTCGAGCGGACGATCAACAATGACGAGAGCTTGCTGATCGCCGATCAAAAAACCTTCGGCCTTCCGCTCGCCGAGAAGGGGCAAGATCTGGCGGCCGCACGGTTAGGAAGCCTAAGTGAAACCTGGCTAAAGGCAATGGAAGCACGTCGCCAGCTGGAGAGCCGCTATAATGCCGCCGTTGCCGCCAATGCTCGCGGCGAAGGCTCGAACATGCCTGACCTTTACGAAAACAAGATCTATCAGGACACTGTTCGTCTAAACACCGAGCGGCGGGCTAAACTTCAGGACGACATTCGAGCTCTCGACAAGCAGCTTCAGGAACTGGAAGCAAAACGGCAATCTGACGGCACAAAATTTACCGACGAGCATCCGACGATGAAGGCCTTGCTCGCACAGATCGAATCGATCAACGAAACCCGTGTAAAGACCGAAAAGGAAGTTTCTGAAACGATCGCACGCGACGAAACTAAGATCAAGAAAGATGCTGTATCGGGTGCATTGGTCGCACTTCGGTCGCAGATGGAAGCCAAACGGCGGGAAGAAGCTCAGGCTCAGGCAGCCTACGACCGTGAATCGGCGGTCGCTAATGTGCAGGGTCAGAACCAAACACAGTTGACTTCGCTTCGGCAAAAGATCGATACGAACCGGAGTTTGCTCGGAACGCTAACCCAGCGTTTGCAGGAACAGGAACTTGCTCTCAATGCTGACGCTCCGAACAACATCAAGACCGTAACTGAATCGACTAGTGCCGGAGCCGCCGGCCCAAACAGAACGCGGAATATTATGGTCGCGTTCCTTGTCGCGTTGGCGGCAGGAATTGGCCTGGCGTTCTTGCTTGATTACCTGGATGATTCCGTCAAGACATCAGACGACATTGGCCGTAATCTGGGCCTGCCGACGCTCGCGTTGATCCCGCATTACTTTGGCTCGGATAAGCGCTCGGGTAAGCTTGCAACTGTAAACGGGAATGGAAATGGGATCGGAGCCGGAACCAGTCTCGTAACGCTCGAAGAGCGCCATTCACCGATGGCCGAAGCCTACAGGCATTTGCGTACCTCGCTTTTGTTTTCATCGGCAGGCAAACCACCGCAGACGATACTCGTTACGTCCTCGCAGCCCAGTGAGGGCAAGACAACGACGGCGATCAACACCGCGATCACGCTCGCTCAGGCCGATGCAGAGGTCGTGATCATCGATTGCGATCTTCGCCGCCCGCGACTGCACAACCATTTTGGACTCGACAATACACAGGGACTCACGAACTATCTCTCGGGTGAACGCAAGACTGAGAATCTGATAAAGACGTATCCCGGATTGCCCCGACTGAAAGTGATAACCAGCGGTCCGATACCGCCGAATCCTGCAGAACTTTTGAGCTCTAACGAGATGAAGAATCTGCTGCAATTCCTGCGCGGACGCTACAAGCACATTGTTATTGATTCACCGCCGGCGATCTCGTTTACCGATGCGGCAATTCTGTCAACGCTAGTTGATGGCGTCGTATTGGTGGCGATGTCCGGCAAGAGTTCGATGCACCTGATGCGCCGCTTCAAACAACGTCTGGCGAATATGGGTGCACGTATTTACGGTGTGGTGCTGAATGGCATCAAATCCGGATCGGTCGAATATGAATATTACGGTTCGGGCTACTACGATTATTATCGCAAAGCCGAAGATGATCCGACGACGCCGATAATGGAAGATGTAAGTGCAGTAGACCGCTCGAACAACTAGAGCGAAAGATAAAAGGCAAGAGATTCGGCCCAATCCGGCATAGGTGTGAGGCCGATCTCTTTTTCTCTTTCAGATGTGATCATTGAATGCGGCGGCCGCGGTGCCGGACGGTTCAGGTCGGTGTCGGTCACCGCTTTCAGCCTACTTGCGTCCAGCCCGCGAACACGGCAGATCTCTTTGGCGAAACCATAGTAAGTCGTGCCGCTGCCACTATTCGCCGCATGAAAAATACCGCTCGCGTCTTTTTTAATTAGCTCGCGAATTCGTTTGACCAGATCGCCTGCGTACGTGGGCGTTCCGCGTGAATCGCTGACAACCGTTATCGCAGTGTCGTTGGCAAGCAGCCCGGGCATAACGCTCAAAAAATTTGTTCCGCCCGGACCATAGATCCAGCCTGACCGTAACACGATCGCGTCCGCATTGGCTACCGCCGTTCGCAATTCGCCCTCATACTTCGACTTGGCGTAAACGCTCAAAGGATTCGGTTCGTCGGATTCAACGTAGAATCCATCTTTCGCGCCGTCAAAGACGTAATCGGTCGAGATGGTCAAAATCTTCGCGCCGAGCTTTCTGCAAGCCGAAGCTAGATTCTCCGGCCCATGTGCATTTGCCGCGTAACAAGCTTTTTCGTTCGCTTCCGCACCGTCAACGTTAGTAAAGGCCGCACAGTTTACAACTGCGTCAGGTGTTACTTGGCCGATCTTTGTTAGAACTGCGCCGCGGTCGGCGATATCAAGTTCGGAACGCGAGAGACTTATCACATCGTCGTTCAATGAACGAAAGTAGGCGGCCGCAGACTTCGCGACCATCCCGTTTGCGCCGGTTATTAGTATCTTCATTTAGTATCAGTTTCATGAGGCGGAGGTCTCCAGCCGGGCGGCGTACATCGATTCGTAATAGTCTCGATACGCGCCGTTGCGGATGTGCTCGACCCAATCCTGGTTATCGCGGTACCAATTTATCGTATTCGCGAGGCCGTCTTCCCAAGTTACTTGCGGCTTCCAACCGAGTTCAGTTTCCGCTTTTGTCGGATCGATCGCATAGCGCCGATCGTGGCCTAAACGGTCTTCGACGTATTTGATCAGGCTGTGCGGTTTACCCAGCGAATCGAGCAGCGTGCGGACAACGTCGATGTTATATTGCTCGTTTCGCGCTCCGATATTGTAAGCTTCGCCGCTTTGGCCTTTCTCGTATGCAAGCCAGATCGCGCGTGCGTGGTCATCAACGTAGATCCAATCGCGAACATTTCGCCCGTCGCCGTAAACCGGCAGAGGTTCGTCGTTCATCGCGTTCGCGATCATCAGCGGAATGAGTTTTTCGGGAAACTGCCGCGGACCGTAGTTGTTGCCGCAGCGTGTGATCACCGTATCGACGCCGTGTGTTTCGCGTGCCGCGCGGACGACAAATTCAGCCGCAGCCTTTGATGCAGCGTACGGCGAGTTCGGCTGGAGCACGGATTCTTCCGTGAAATAATCGTCGCTCTCATCCGCAAGGCTGCCCATCACCTCATCAGTCGAAACCTGCACAAAACGCCGCACACCTTTCGCCCTTGCTGCATCGAGCAACACCTGTGTCCCGATAACGTTCGTTCGCAAAAACTCGTCCGCCGAACTGATGCTGCGGTCAACGTGCGACTCGGCGGCGAAGTTAAACACCGCATCGCAGCCCTCGGGCATTGCGGCCATGACGGCATCGCGATCGCAAATGTCACCTTTGATGAACGTGTGACGATCGGGATCGACTCCCGCCAAATTCTCTAGATTGCCTGCGTAGGTCAACGAATCAAGATCAACTACCTCTACGTCTGGATGTTCATCTAACACCAACCGCACGAACGCCGAACCAATAAACCCGGCACCACCTGTCACAAAAATCTTTTTCATTAAATTTAGTGAGCCACAGATGGACACCGATCAACGCAGATATATCCAAAACCTTGCATCTTATCTGCGTTTATCCGTGTCTATTTGTGGCAGAATTTCCTATCTGTCGAGTTGGCGCATTTGCCGCAGTATCAACTCAGAATATTTCTTTGGCGAATCGATGTCGTCCAGGATAACCTTCCCGGCGCTCTCGCTCGCGTTGTCAATCTCGATGTCGCCGTAGCCGAGCAGCCGTTGAACGACGCCGGCCGTTACAGTCACGTCCTGCACACGCCGGAGCGGAATGTTCTGTGTGGTCCGCGAAATGAGGCCGCTGTCGATCTCGATCATCGTGTCGGTCAGCGTATATCGCACAAGCTTCTTTCTAATGTGATAAAACGCCGGTATGAGCAGCAACGCCAGCCCGACGATCACTGCCGGGACCGTCCCGACAACCGGCAGAAACAGGCTCACAAGTGCAACCAAAACGAACGCCGCAACGACCGTCGACGCATAACCGACCATCACGAACTTAACCGTCGGCGTGATCGAGAAGATCTTCTCACTTCCTGACTCGCCTGAATGTGCGACAGCAACGGCTCGGTTTGATGGAGAAACTTCATCCCTCATCCTTCCGCCCTCATCCCTTTTCGCCACTCGCGTCTCAACCTCCGCCCCGATCGAAGTACCGCAACGCTTGCAGTAATCCGCATCGTCCGCATTATGAGTTCCACAATTGCTGCAATACATAAGTTTGCCCCAGCCTTGAATAATAACTTAGAACGACCCGCAACCGCACCTCATAACGGAAAAACGTTGCCAACGCAGAGGTTCATCGCATACAATTCTGGGCATCGTATTGACGTCATGAATTCGCTAGCCCAATATTCCATTCTGTTCGTCGTTCTTTTCCTCGCCGCTACGTCGGAAGTTTTTGCGTGCGCTTGTCAAGAAACCTATTCGATCCCGCAAGCCGTCGAACGGTCGAGCATGGTATTTGTCGGTACGGTTGAATCAGTTGTTGATGATCCGAAACGCGACGGCATCTGGTACCCGCGAGTTGCGATCGAGAAGTCGTTTAAGGGCGTCGATGCGGGAACGAACACCGTCGATCTTTTGGCCCTAAGCGCATCGCCTGATTGCACATATATGCTAGGTAAAGGATACGTTGGAACAAAATGGCTTTTTTATATCGAACAGCCGGAGCGGAAAGAATTCTACGATGCCAAGACAAAGAGTTATGAATTGAGCGAGGAGAAAATTTTGTGGGCCAGCACCTGTAGCGGAACTCGGCTAATTGCCCAGGCAGCAGATGATCTAGACCTACTGAAATATCCCGAAAAATACAGAGGTAAAACACGCTTCTCCGGTACCATCCGATATAACCCCCAAGGCCAAGATGTTAAATTACGGCTATTTGGCAAGGATAAAACCTATTTACCGAAACTCCATCCATCAGGATACTTTGAATTTTTCGATATGCCGCCGGGCCGTTATGTTTTTGAGATCGAACTGCCTCCGGGATTCGCGGCAAAATCGCTATTCTCAGGCGGCTTGCTCAGACTCGACAAATTCCAAGGTCCAAATGGCGTTCAACACCGAGAAGAATTATTTATTCACTCTGACAAACACACCGGTATGGATCTACACCTTTACCGTATCGCCGATCGGCCATGACTTTGACCTTGACCGAATTGTTGAAAAGAATGACCTAGATAGGTGAAATAATGCTGAACGAAAGAGTATTTGCGATGAGTTTTGCGGGGGTTTATCCGCATTATGTAGCGAAGGCGGAGAAGAAAGGCCGCACGAAAGATGAGGTTGACGAATGTATTCGATGGCTGACGGGTTACACGCCGAAAGGTCTTGAGAAGGTGATCGAGAACAAGATCAGCTTTCGCGAATTCTTCGACAAGGCCCCGAAACTAAACCCGAACGCCCCGCTGATCAAGGGCGTTGTTTGCGGCATCCGCGTCGAAGACATCGAAGACCCGCTAATGCAAAAGATCCGCTGGCTCGACAAACTCATCGACGAACTCGCCAAAGGCAAAAAGATGGAGAAGATCCTCCGCACACCAGAGTCCGTCGCGTAGCGACGGTTAATCAAATCCGACGAAAAAAGCGGCCGTTCATATCGAAGAACGGCCGAAGTCTTTTTTTGCGGAGACAGGTGGAGAAACGGAACGCCAGAACGGCGAATGAAGGACTATTGGTTAACTAACATCATCTTGCCGTCGGCAGTGCGTACGGCAAATGGCGCGGTTTCGATAACGGTGAGCGGGGCCGATTCTTTTTGTTCGAACTTCGCAAGCTGTTTATCCATCGATCGTACCGATTGAACGTATTTTGGATCGGAGATCGAGTTATATCGGGCCGAGATTCGGCGAACATATTCTTTGGTCTCGCGATAAGGCGGGACGTTCCAGCCGTATTTCATCACCGCACCTTCACCGGCGTTATAACCCGCCAATGCGAGCACCACGTCCTGATTAAAATGATCGAGCAGCCAACGCATGTATCGAACGCCGGCCTCAACATTCTGCTTTGGATCGTAGATCGACGTAACGCCAAATCGCCGAGCCGTACCGGGCATTAGCTGCATTAAACCGCTTGCGCCCTTGTGTGAGGTTGCCTTTATCTTGAAAGACGATTCCTGATGCATCTGTGCGTAGATGAGCAGCGGATCTATGCGGTACTTGCGGCTTGATTCGACAATATATTGATCGTGTAGTGCATTTCCGGTAGTAAACCCCTTAAGGCCGTTGTTCGGCGAACCCATTATAAGGCGCACCGTCGAACGATTCTGTTGGGCTTCGCGAAGGGCAAGGCTTTCCGTAACTCTAACTGTTGGTTTGGATCGGCCGGTCTTTTTAACAAGCGGATCTGTGTAGATCGTCAACCATTTGCCGTTTCTCTTAACGCGCTTTGAAACTTTTCCGGCATTAGGATCAGCCGGTGTGGCGGGTTGCGGCGGCCGATAAACGGTTACGCCCTGAGATCGGTCAAAATTATCGAACACGCGGCTGGATGGTTGGGCCAAAGCGGGGAGCCCAAAGACTAGGATCGCAATAAAAATTGTTCCGAACGGCTTCATGATTTAGTGCGGCTGGCCTAAATAAGCAGAGAATTAAGTTTTTGATTCAGTCTAGGTGAACGGTCAGTTTGCTGTAAAATGTTTGTTTATGACAAACAATGTTCATCACAGCGGAGAAATAGATTAGCACATTTATTCATATTTGCAAACTTAATTTAACGGCCTGGTTGGCACACTATTTCTCCAGTTTTAAATTCTGCGGTATCTTTTCTCTAGTGCTCTATCTATCGCAAATGCTTGGCCGGCCTGTGCTCGATTCGCGCGGCGAACAGATCGCTTCGGTCCGGGACGTTCTAGTTCGCTATGGCACGGCCGACTACCCGCCCGTGATCGGCATAATCGCCCGATTTCAGCGGCGTAATTTCTTTATCCCGCAGCGGAACATTTCCGACTTTGGGGAAAAAGGCACGAAGATGAGCTCGGCAAAACTGGACCTTACGCCGTTTGAACGTCGCGAAGGCGAAGTGCTTTTAGGCAAGGACGTTCTCGATAATCAGCTTATCGATGTTGATGGAAAACGGGTCGTTCGCGTTAACGATGTTCAACTTATCGAAACGGGCGATGAATGGCGGGTTTCTGGTGCGGATGTCAGTTTTCAAGGCTTTCTCCGCCGCCTGATGCCGAAGGGTTTTTACGGAAGCGCCCGGCCCGTAGAAGTGATCGACTGGGCAGACGTTGGTTATCTGGCGACCGATACGGCGACGGCGACCGTTCAGCTTAAATCGTCGCGAGACAAGCTTTCACGCTTGCATCCGGTCGAGATCGCCCAGCTCGCCGAAACACTTTCGCCGATCCACCGGACCGAAGTTGTTGAAAGTCTAGATAATGAGACCGCTGCGGACACGCTAGAGGAAATGTCAACCGAAGCTCAGGCCCGTATCCTTGAAGAAATGGACGAGGAACGTGCAGCGGACATTCTCGAGGAAATGTCGCCCGACGAAGCCGCGGATGTGCTCGATGAGATGGACGATGAAAAAGCGGAAGAATTGTTCAATCTGATGGAAGAGGAAGAGCGAGCTGATGTCGCGGAGCTAATGCATTATGAAAACGACACGGCGGGCGGCTTAATGACCACAGATTTCGTCGTCTTTCCGCGCAAGTTGACGGTCGGCGAAACGTTTCTCCGGCTCCGGGCAATGGCAGAAACGCCGGGAATGATCTATTACATTTACGTCGTTGACGCCGAAAACACTTGGCGGATATGCGGGCTGATCACGTTACGGAGCCTCATACTTGCCGAGCCCGAACAAAGGCTTGAAGACTTAATGCGAACCGAATTTCGATTTGCTCACCCATCTGACTCCTCCGCCGACGTTGCGCGAACGATCGCTGAATATAACCTTTTGGCCTTGCCGGTCATTGATGACGATGGAGACATAGCGGGCATCGTGACGGTTGACGATGCGATGGAGATCTTATTGCCAAAGAACGTGCAACGCCAGATTCCGAGGATTTTTGGGTAGATAAAGGTCAATCGCACTAGCGATTCTACAACTTGGCAGGTTTTGCAGATGAGCGAAACAAGTCGATCGGTTCTGCCGACGAGCCTGCAGCATAAGATTCCCGGAAATCCTGCTCCCACATTTTTTCTGTTAGATCTGAAAGATAACGTTCTCGAAAAGCGAGTTCCGCAGGCTCGTTCTTGTAGCCAATTGTTTCGCGGATAGCTTCAGCCGACCCCGCGAGCTTTGCTGCCCGTTCGTGCTCGCCGATCTCAGTATCGATCGCGGCAAAACCATCCAACGAATGTGACAAAGTTATTTTGTTGCCGATCTCTACGGCGATCTCCGCCGCTTCCGCAAAACTTGCCCGTGCGCCTGATGAATTACCGGTTAGAAAGCGCGTTGTCCCGAGATTGTTGAGCGAATCGCCGAGGGCGACCTTTCGGTCCAGATCGCGGAATAGTTTCGACGCTTCTTCGAAGAGAGGCAACGCAGAATCGTGGTCGTTCTCGACCCGGAAAAGGTCGCCCAGAAAGCTTAACGACATCGCAACGCCATAGTCGTCGGCAAGTTCGCGACTGATCTTGAGCCCTTTGCTGAAATGTCCTCGGGCCGTGTCTAACTCGTTCTGCTGCATGGCAACCAGGCCGAGTCCGCGATTAGACGCCGCGATCCCTGTTTTATCGCCGGCTTCCTTGCTTGCCGCAAGGCCCGATTCATATGCACGCCGAGACGCCGCATGATCGCCCCGAAATCTTGCAGTTAGGCCGAGTCCGCTAAAAAGCTT
>JBBSKW010000086.1:0-13691 GCA_038256005.1 Pyrinomonadales bacterium | reverse complement strand
TTCGTTAATCCGGTTCGCTCGGATGCACGCAACAGATTCAATTAAACGTTGGCTAAAGCGATGTCTGACAAAGTTGCTCTACCGTTGACGCCGATTTCTCACCCTAGTTTTGCTTTAGCGTTATGTCTTAATGAATCGCAGGGACCAGTCGGACGTGGATTAGCTCCGTTCGCAGCCAAATGTTTATAGAACCGCGAGAAAGTCGATAAAATTCTCTAATCGCATCATAACATCGACTTGACAAAATATAGACTTCATTGCACTATTTACACAGTGGCAGACAGTCACTTGTTTTTGACACTGTCTGTGCTCAGACTAGAAAGATAATTATCGAAATTCGATTTATACGAGGAGAAATGTTATGTCAGAAGAAACACGACGATTGGCGATGCTTACAGTTAAACTACGGACCGCAAGGCTAGAGGAGTTTAGAATCGCATCCATGCTTAGAGGTACAACCATGTCTGCCCTCGTGTCACAGTTCGTTGCTCAAGTGGTGAGGGAAGAGATGGTCGCTGTCCCCCAGGCCTTCAGAAGGCGGCAGGATGGCGGTGGCTCGTCAGGGCTGATCGATTTGATGCACCCGAATGGTGATAACAACAATAACAACTAGGATGACTGCGCGGAATGGGTCGATGAAGAATCCTTCGTCGCCAACGGCCTCGTCTAAAGGCTCAAGCCTAGAGACATTCCGAATTCCAATAAAAAAATGATCGAAGAATTCGTCGAAGGCAAACACAAAGGCCAACGAGCCACCACAAACTAAAGAAAAAAAGGGTCGCGATAACAACGCGGCCCTTTCATTTATTGTTTGCCTTCGCTTAGACCGCGACAGTAGCGGTTGCTTTTGCTTTAAATTCCCGCGACATTCGCAAACAGTTATCGAAGACCTTTGAGGTGACGATGCCGGATTCGGGCGGATCGACGGCCGTTTGGTCGGAGGCTCGTGCGGCTTTTATCAGCCAGCCGGTCGCGGCCGCCTTGTTTAGATTGTAGGTCGGCGTCCATTCGCCGTCGGTCGGCGACAGCCCGTCAGCGTCCGCCATCGAAGCGGCGTCGAGCAACGACTCGACCTCGGTTTCGGTTAACGCAGGCTCAGTGTCCCACGCTGTAAGTGCTTTTAAGTTTTCTATTGGCGTCATGTTATCAGTGGTGAGTGGTTAATCGTGAGCGGTGAGTGTAAGAAATTTCATTCATTACTTAACACTCACCGTTCACCATTCCTTTATGCTTTGTCCGCGATCATCATCGCCAGATTAACTGCCCGTACGACCTTTCCGCCGTAAACATGCAGCCCTTTGACCGCGTCGCCGAAACGCTTCTCGGGTTTGTACGTCTGCAGATCGACGACCTGTTCGACATACGCAGTCGCGATCGAATGCCCGGCGATTATCTTGTATTGCTCGCCGGTAACGTTTGGCACGTTGTTCGATTTCAGGATCGAAAAACCTGCAGCTTCGCCGACCTCGCCGTTGCGAAGCGCAGCATCGGAACGCATAGTTCCCGCCTTAATGAACCGCTCGTCTTTGAGCAGCAAACCGTGAAACCACGCCGGTACGACAACGAAGCGCCCATCGATCGGCGTATTCGCTTCATCGAGCAAAACTCCGAGATCTACAAGGTATTCGTACGCGTTGTCCTTCGTCGGAACGATTGGTGCGAGCGCCGTTCCGATAGTGTTTCCGCCGCTAACCGCCGCGGCCATTAATCCAGCAAGGAAAGTATCCGCGACATCGCGAAGCTTCCACGCCGAACGCCGCATCGCTTCATCGAGGATGTTTACGTTCTGCTGCGCACGGTCGATGCCGTCAACGTAAAAGTGAAAGTATTTTTGTTGATCTATTTCAAGCGTCAGGGCAGAATCGGTCAGCTCCTGTGGATCGCTGATATCCGTATTCTGTGTGTAATCGCCGATCGTAACATCGCCGACCGAGGCGATCTTTACCGTGTTCCCGGCCGAGCGTATCTCGCCTTCGTAATCACGATTTGCTACATCGCCCTGTCCGTAAACGAGCGATTTGTCTAGTGCCATGAGCAGCCGCGCCGCCCAAACCGTAGGTATAAATGTCAATGCCATATTTCTCCTGTGAAGCGAAAAGCTAATAGTCGAAACTAAAAGCTGAGAACTAAAACTTGTTGCTATGCTGAAGTTGCTAAACTCTTTCGCTTTTCGCTTCTATTTTTTAGTTATTCGCGAGTATTCTTCGCACCTCGTCCCAATCGAGCCGTGCGATCTCCTGCGGGGTCATGCGGGAAAGGGCTTCCGCGGTTAGAAAGCTCGGACGAGTTCCGGCTCCGGCGGCCGCATCGATCGATGCAGATGCCTGGGTTGAGCCGAACTGTTCGGGAAATTTCGATCGAAGATTCGCGACCAATGCCGCTGCGTTCAGCGGCTCGCCGCCTTCGTCAAATTGAATTTCGCCGCGGACCGTTTCGAACAAAAGTTCAGGCGAGCGTGCGCCCGCCTTCGAAAGCTCTTGTGTAAGCAGACCGCGTGCTGCCGCGAGCCGTGCGGTCTGTTTCAATTCCTCATTCTCACACCGAAGCTGTTCAACTTCGACAATGCTTTCGGGCGACCCAGCAGAATCTTGCTCCGCCGCTTCGCCCTCGTTTGTTTGTCTTTCTTCGTTCATACAGTTGCGAGCCTATTCGCAACCGCCAAGTAAGTTAATAGCTATCTGCTTGATCTGCGCGAGTTGCACAGAACGAGCGATTTGCAACGCTATTCCACCACTTCCCCGTCTAGCGCCCTCGCCCATTTCCAGAAACTATCTTCAAAGACGAGCCAGCCGTGTCGCGTCGGTACGTTTCCGACAGTTTCGAAAATTCCTTCTTCACACATCTTTATAAGGGTGTTCCTCGCGAGCGGCGGAACGAGGATCCTGTGTTTCCTTATTAAGCGTTCTACTTCGCCAAGTCGTATCTTTGGCCGAATCTTCATATCTAACATATGTTTTACTCCTATTCTCTTTTGTTCTTGTGGTCCGCTCATTTCGAGCACCTCGTCCAATATGTGCAAATCGCGCAACATTCACATTTTCCCGTCGATATCAGCCCGTTTTTCGCATATTCTGCATATGGCCGGGCGGTATGTAAGCGGCGATGGTAATCAAGAACATATAGTGTCCTCTATCGTTCGTCCATTTCAGTATATCAAACAGATGTATTGTTTGCAAGAATTATTTTCACGGATGAAACACATGACATTTACAGACATTGACAAGAAAAAGGCTTCCGCGATCGTGCGGATCTTTGAAACCGGCAAGCCGCTTGGCGACTATTCTGCGGTGGCGGTATTGAACGATGGTGCCGGAATTTCGTACGGCGCGAGCCAGTTCACGCATCGTTCGGGCTCGCTTCGTGCGGTGGTTGATGAATATCTTCGCCTAAACGGTGCAGTGGGCCGAAAGGTGATGATCGACCGTTATAAAACACTTCGTACGATTACCGTGGAAGCGATCCAGACACTCGCCGCCGACATGGTATTCCGAAACGCTCTCCGCGCCGCCGGCGTGACCCGCGAGATGCGCGAGGCTCAGGATCGGATCGCATTTAACAAGTATCTCGGCCCGGCGGTCACCGCCTGCGAAGGTTCCGGTTTCGTGCTGCCGCTTTCGCTTGCCGTTATCTACGATTCGCTGACGCACGGCTCCTATGAAAAGATCCGCGACCGCGTAAAGGCGCCGCCCACGAACGAGAAAGAGTGGATCAGAGAATACGTAAACGCGCGACACGCCTGGCTCGGCTCGATCCCTCGGCTTCGCGCGACGCGGTATCGAACGCAGTTTTTCATCAACCAAATAATGCTTGAAAGATGGGAGCTCGAGCTGCCGATGATGGTCCACGGCGTCCGGCTTACCGATGAAATTCTGGGAGTTCAGAGTACAAGCTTTAGCTTGCCTGTCCCGCCTGAAACCACTGCACTAATCCCGCAAACAACTTCACCAAAACCTATGACACTTACACCCCAACCTGGGCAAGCTAAAGCTTGTACTGTGAACTCCAAAACTCGGAACACCTCGATCGACGAGATAGAACGACACGTCAATTCCGCCGCTAAAACTTATGACCGGATCGAAACCATCGCAAACACCGTTATCAACCGCACCGACCGTGCGAAATCTCTATGGACCGCTGTTCTCGGGACGGTCTTCCAAACCGCATGGGCAGTGTTTGGTTTTCTCGCCGGGCTTCCGCGAGAGGTTTGGTTCTTCGCAGCCGGCGTCGCCGCGGCCTTAACACTGATGTATCTCTACCGCCAGATCGCGCTCGGCAGGATACGCGAATCACAAAACATATGAACGACATAAAAAACTTCTTACTCGCCTATTTCTCGACCGTTTCGTCCCTTTTCGCGGCGATCGAGACCCGGACGCTTATCACCATCATCTCGGCGATCGTCCTGCCGATACTATTTTTTAGTATCGGAAAGACGATCGACGTGCTGCTCCAGATCCACCTTAACAAAAAGCAGAAACACGACCGTTAGGGAGTGTGTTCTGATGTCAGATCTTAGATCTGACATTTCAATTTAGCGAAACAACCATGACCTTGAAATACAAACTGTACCTCGCCGCCGCGACGCTTATCGCGGTTCTCATCATCGGAACTTCGATCCGATCCCATTTCCAAATAACTAGGCTCGAACACGCTGTCGAGCAGATCAAACACATCGCCGACGAGCAAAAGCATCGCTCGGACGAGCTCGAAAAACAGACCTATACATACAGGGAAAAGGCCGCATATCTCGAAGCCAAACTCGCTGAGATACAGACGGCCGCACGCAAACAAGATGAAACACTTGAAAAACTTTCTACTGATACCGCTGCTGCTCGCCGCGATCTTCAGCGTTACCGCAACGGCTCAAAATAGCACCGAAGAACTCCGGCTTGCCGATCGCTTGATCGAAGCCCTCGAACGCGAAAATGCCGGGCTAAAAACAAGGCTTGATACCGAACGAGCCGCGAACGCGATCCTCATCGAACTAAACGAAACCCGTAAACAAGAATCGGCTGCTTTGCGCGAGACCCTCGCCGCAAAGAACGAGACGATCGCCGCCAAAGATGCGGTGATCACCGCACAGGACAAGCTGATCGCCGGGCTCAAGACCAATCGGCCGTCCATCTGGAAACGCCTCGGCGACATCGCCATCGGTGCTGCGGCCGGGGCATTATTACGATGACACCTACCAACGACATACACGCTATCGCCCGCGAGGTTTACCTTCGCCACGCGGGCCGCAGCCATCGCAAGATCGAGACGGAGATTCGCGCTCTCGGGTTTCCCCGCTTCGATCGCCGATGCTTTTACAGCCGCGTTCGCAATGGCAAGACGTACCCTGGCTGGATCGAGAAATTCGGCTGGCCCGTGAGTGTTCACAGCTCAGCTTCCCGGCAGCCGACCCAACCACCGAACGCTTTCCAGCAATGGCTGAAACAGGTCTCGCCGGAGATGAATTGGGACTGGAAATTTCAAAAGCTTATTTACGAAAAGCTTCACCGGATCACTACCGGCGATTCAAAGCGGCTGATGATATTCTTGCCGCCGCGGCACGGGAAATCTGAGCTTGCGACGATCCGATATCCAGCGTGGCGTTTGTGGCAAGACCCGAAAATGCGCGTCATCATTGCCTGTTACAACCAGCATCTGGCGAACAAATTTTCCCGCTCGATGCGGCGTCTGCTCGCCGCCGAAGAAGACAAGCTGACCCGCAATTCCGAGACCGAAATGGTAGCGGTCGCTAAGACTGTAGATCCGCTCGTGACCGACACAAACGCCAAAAAGCGTGAGCCCGAATGGGTTACACAGTGTCGCGAACGACAGCTCGCCGGAAACCCCGCGGCGGTCCGAATGTTTCCCACCTCGCGGAACATCAACACGATGGCCGAATGGGAAACGGCGCTCGGCGGCGGAGCAAAAGCTGTCGGCGTCGGAGCCGGTGTCACCGGTTTCGGGGCGATGCTGATGGTCATCGACGACCCCGTGAAAAGCCGTGCCCAGGCTGAGAGCATCACCTATCGCGATCGCGTTTGGGAATGGTTCAAAGACGACATCTACACGC
Source organism: Pyrinomonadales bacterium (assembly GCA_038256005.1). Classification (GTDB taxonomy): domain Bacteria; phylum Acidobacteriota; class Blastocatellia; order Pyrinomonadales; family Pyrinomonadaceae; genus OLB17. The sequence continues at coordinate 7,630 of JBBSKW010000086.1, read as the reverse complement.
GGCTCGAACCCAATGCCTCGATCATTCTTATCCAAACACGCTGGCACGAAGACGACCTCGCCGGCCGGATTCTGAAAGAGATGGATAACGGCGGCGAACGTTGGGAAGTGCTTTCACTTCCGGCGCTCGCAGAAGAATATCCAACCGCCGAGGCGCAGAGACGCGGAGAAAGCCAACAAGTTTCTGAGAATGAAACGTCCTCAGTTGCAGCGGAACCCGCAAACATCAATGAAACTTCTGAACCAGAAACTCAGCGTCTCAGCGTCTCGGCGGTGAACGATTCCTTTGACCTGCTCGGCCGTGCGATCGGCGAAGCACTTTGCCCGGAGCGTTACGACCGCGAAGCTCTGCTCGAACGCAAGGATCTTATCGGTTCTTATTCCTTCTCGGCTCTCTATCAGCAAACACCCGTTCCCCGCGACGGCGGACTGTTCAAGCGAAAATGGTTCTCTCGAATTGTTGAAAACGCACCCGAAGGGCTTCGTTGGCACCGAGCATATGACCTTGCCGTCTCGACCAAAACTTCAGCCGATTACACCGCGTCATTCCGCTGTGCAAAGGACAAGAATGGCGACCTTTATATCGCAGACGGCTTTCGCGGCCGGATCGAGTTTCCCGAACAGCGTGCGTATGTGATCGAACGAATGAAAGCCGAAAAGAACACGGCACACGCGATCGAAGAAGCTCTACACGGAAAGGCTTTCGTACAAGAACTTCGCCGCGACCTAAAGCTTTCCGGCGTTCCGCTAATCGGCGTGCGAGTTGACCGCGATAAGTTCACGCGAGCGCTCGCCTGGGCGCCGCTTGCCGAAGCCGGAAAGGTCGTGCTTGTTCGCGGTCCTTGGATCGACGAATTTCTCGAAGAGGTCTGCCTGTTCCCGAACGCTCCGCACGATGATCAGGTCGATGCGGTCTCGCTAGCCGTGCAGATGATCGGCAGCGGCGACAAGAAAGCCCACGGATTCTAAAACGATTTCAACTAGATCCGAGCGCCAACGTTGAACCTTGAACTTTGACCTTTGACCTCTAAACCAATCTTATGAACACACACATCGAAGAAGCTATCCACAATTTGCGCACCGCGGGTGCGCGATATACAAAACCCGAACGCTACTATCGAGGCCAGCATGACCTCGCTTACGCGACCGAAAAATTCGAGAACGCATTCGGCTCGCTCTTTCGCGAATTCGCAATGAACCTTTGCCCCGCGGTCTGCGACGCCGTTCGCGATAAACTTCGGATCACCGGGTTTAAGGTTCAGAGTTCAAGCTCTGGCTTGCTCGATGCTAATGAGCAGACCGCTCGCTCGGCACCGGACACCGAAGCATTTACTCAAAACATTTGGCATCGCAACCGAATGCAGCTACGTGCCGGCGAAGTTCATCGTGAAGCGCTCGTTGGCGGCGACGCTTACGCGATCGTCTGGCCGGATGACGAAGGCAAGGCGGCGATATACCCGAATCGTGCGGCAAACGTATCCGTCGTTTATGACGAAGACCATCCCGGCCGCATCATCCGAGCTGCAAAGTTCTGGCGTACTGCCGATAAGCACACGCGGCTAAATCTCTTCTATTCCGACCGCATCGAACGTTACATTACCGCCAAACCCGGCGAAGCGATTCTGCCCGACCACCGCGACTTCATACCATTAGTACAAAACCCTTCAGATTTAACGAGGGTTCCACCTGGTCAGACGATCCAAAATCCAAAATCCGAAATCCAAAATCCTTTTGGCATCGTTCCCGTTTTTCATTTCGCGAACAACGCAGATCTCGGCGCGTTCGGGCGTTCGGAGCTCGAATCGGCGATCCCGGTGCAGGACGGTTTGAACAAATCTGTTTTGGATATGCTCGTCGCGATGGAATATTCGGCGTATCGACAGCGTTGGGCGTCGGGGATCGAGATCGATAGGGACAAGGAAGGCAACTTGATCGCGCCGTTCAAGGCTGGGGTTGATCATCTTTGGGTGACGCAGAATCCCGAAGCCCGCTTCGGCGATTTCGCCACCGCGAATCTCGATCAATTCCTAAAGGTAAAAGACAGCTTTCGCATCGACATTGCATCGGTCACAGGCACGCCGATGTATTATCTGCTGCCGCATACGCGCGGGTTTCCGTCCGGCGAAGCGATACTGCGAGCCGAATCGCGGTTCATCGCAAAGGTGCGCGATCGCCAGTTCGCATTCGGCCAAACGTGGAGCGAGATAATGCAGTTCGCCGCCCGCATCGATGGCTTCGGCGACCGAAGGCTCGAAACCGAATGGGAAGATCCATCGCAGACAACCGAACGCGAACGCCTCGAAACCGAACTGTTGCGAAGGCAGCTCAACTCGTAAGCCAGGTCGCGAAGCTCATCCAGACAGCCGTGGACATGAACATCAGACGAAATATATGCGATACGATCAGAAATCCAGCACCGAATGCAAACGCCTTGTTCAATCGGCCGTTCTTCCACGTATCGATACCGAGAATTATGAGCATTATCAGATCCGGCACGCCGTAAAACCAGAGCGGCCCAAGCTGCGCCATCGGTGCATAAGGGAGACGGGCGACGGCGGCAGGAATGAAATTGAACGCCGTGATAAGCATCAGCCGTTTGTGGCTGGCAGCATCCTTCCGGTAATAGATCGCAGCACCGAAGATGATCGCAAAGACGATCATATCGCCGATCGGAACGATCATGAATTGGAGCGGCGGAATGTCCGGAGGCGAGGCGACGGAACCATACTTTGCCGCCTGGATCGATGTGATGATCCCGACAACGAAAACCACCGCCGCAAGCGCAACGCCCGCCCAACCCATTCGCATATGAAAAGCGACGCTCTTCGAACGGATCAAATAGATCTGAGCGATAAAGAAAAGCACCCAAGCTGTCATCACCATTCCGTGAATGTGAGTAAACGTACGAAGCGGCAGCGAGGCAGCCACGGGCTTAAGGTAATACGTCTGGGCAAATCCGGCGAACGCGATCACCGCAAAACCAATAGCGACCCAAAGAAAAAGTCGGCGGTCGTAAGATCGGCGGTCAAAGATATTGTTGGTTGCCATTTCGGCCTCCGGGCAAAATTTAGTGAGGGTAAATCGAAATGAATATAGATCAAAATGCTGCAGATGTCACTAAGAAATGGACAACCAATAAGTTGTGCGGCGGAGAAGCTTGTTTCGCCGAAAGCGTGTTGATGGCTCAGCGTTTGGTCGCCGATCAGCATATCGCGGCAAGCCACAAACTAAGATCAGATACCGCGGTCTTTGAAAATGTGAAAGCGTTCGGCGACGGTTTCGGGGTCGATGCCTTCTTCAGTGGCGATCTCGAAAGGCGTTCGAGTTTCGAGCCACGTTCTTGGGATCAAAGCGACGGCGGCGAAGAGGTCGGCTTCGGATTCTTTGCGGGTCTTGCGGCCGATGCCGTGGAAATTGGCGGTAACACCTCGGTCGGGTGCGTGCATCAGGAAATGAGCAAATTCGTGAAACATCACAAACAGCTTTTTGTCGGGCACGAGCTTGCTATCGACCGCGATATAATGCCCACCCATCAGGCAATAATAAAATCCGCCGACGCGAAGCGGCATTTCCTGGACCGTTATCTTATGCCGCCGGCAAAGCGCGTAAAAATCGGCTTCGGTCAGCCTTCGCTGGTTCCAGCCAACCTTGAGTGCTTCGATCTTTTCGAGGAAAAAACGCATAATGTGAGAGTTAATATACCAGATGCAACAGTGTATCACAGATGCGACACGGCAAGAATCGAAAACTTTGGATCCGAAACCTTCAACCTCGAACTATTTTGTCTTGTTGCGGAGCGTTCGGTCGAGAACTTTCTTGGCGTCGCGAACGGCCTCGACGCGGTCGGCGTGTGTATAGGTTTCCCAACCCTGGAAGAAGACGATGCCGAAATCGGTCGGATATTCGCGGCCGTCGTGCGTGAACCATTCGCTCATCACTCGTTCCGGATCGCCGAATTTTCGCACGGCGTCTTCGATATCAAATGGCGGCGGCTCATCGATCGCTCCAAGATTTTGAACCTCTTCGGCGATGCGGGCCGAAAGTTTCTGCTCTATCAGCGATCCGATCCTCTCATCGATCAGCCGCCCGATGTCGATCTTAGCTCCGGAAAGAAACATCTCGCCGCGACCGGTAAGCAGCCAATTGAGCGACACGTTCGTTTCATCGGCGATCTTGATCAAGACCTCGGGTGCGGGCAGCCGGCCTTGAAAATAATTTCTGATAGTCGCATGCGGCAGATCAAGCCGCCGGGCAATATCAGCCATTGTTTCGTAGTTGAAGGCACTCTTGAGCCGCTGTATGAAATCGTCATTCATAGTTCACAGGATCGTTCCGTTTCTATATTTGATGATGATACACCCGTGTTATCCCATAGCAAACCCAGGCACAAAAAAAGGCGGGCCGAAACCCGCCGAGTGTTTGAGGAGGAAAATTGTTAGAACCGAAGTTTAGCCCCAAGCTGTATCCGCCGAGCGTCAAAGGCCGACGTAAATCCAAGCGGAGAGCTTGGGCTAACGGTCTTGTCGCCGCGAATGTTGGTGATCGCAGGGAACGTCGGCCCGACCGTGTTGTTGACCGATGCGAAATTCAATCGGTTGAAAAGGTTAAAGCCTTCGACCGTCAGATCGAGCGACATCTTTTCGCTAAACGCGATCTTCTTGGTAAGTCGCATATCGAAGGTGGCAAAGCTCGGGCCTTTACCTACGTTTCGCGGGATCGGGCCGACCGGAAGCGTACCGAACGTAAGCAGCGGTCGATCGCCATTCGTGCTGCGGTCGCCATTTACATCAGAACCCGCGAGCAGGTTGAACGGACGTCCGCTGTTTGCACGGAAGATCGGCGTCAATTGAAATCCGCTCAAGAACGCATTCTTCCAAGGGCTTTGCAAAACGGCGTAGATAACGAATTTATGCCGCTGATCGAATGCCGAAAGCGAGTATTCCGGGTTGTCATCAAGCTGATCGAAAGCTCGGAAATCGCTGTTGTAGTCCGTCACCTGATCGAAAGCTTCGCTCCAGGTATAGTTTCCGGCGATCGCAACGTTCGAGCCGAACTGCTTCTGGAATTCAAGTATGATCCCGTTGTAGTTTGCGGATGCGGCCGATTCGTAGATGATCTCCTGGAACAGGAAAGGATCTCGGAAGCACGTAAAGATCGCGGCTCCAGCGCACCCCGATGCTGCCGACCATTCGCGAATACCGCGTGGCCCGATCGGACGATCAAGCAGGTTGATGTCGCGGGCACGAGTGATGAATTGAGTCAGCGCCCAAACATAGCTTGCACCGGCCGTGAAGCCCTGGCCGAAATCGTGTTCGATACCAAAGCTGCCCTGTTGAGCACGCGGGTTCCGGTAGTTGGGGTCTTCGCGGAAGATCACGGTCAGAGGATTTCGCGGGCCAGTCTGCGAGATGTTTATCCCGAACTGTGCAAGATCAGACGCGACGATCTGCCGGTTCGTGGTCGGAATGCCGATCACGCCTTGAGCACGCAGCGTTCGGAAGATGTTGATCGGTCCGTTAATAGCCAGCGGATTTGCCGCGTTAAGCGTGGTCAGCACCTGCGGGATCTGGCGAAAACCGTCGATCTCGTTGAGCGATTGAACGACGTAGTCGATCACAAACGGGATCTGAGCGTAGAACATTCCGTAACCGCCGCGTATGACCGTGCGGTCATTATCGAAAGGCGAATATGCAAAACCGACACGCGGTCCGATGCTGCCGTAAGAAGTTCTAAGCGGCTTGCGGCGAACGTCGATCTCGTATCGCAAACCGTAGTTGAGCGTAAGGCCCCGCCTTACTTTCCAAGTGTCTTGGCCATAGATCGAATAATATGGAAGCTTCGCACCGACGATGCCATCGCCAAAACCCTGCTGATACGATTGCGGCAGTCCGAGGTCGAGCGATTGGAGAGCGTTGATCGTTGTCGCCGCAAGCTGTGGACTGACGAAACCTCCTGGCAGAGTTCCAAATCCAAATCGACCGCCAAAGAACGTCTTCGAATCGAAGAAGCCGTCGCGCATCAAAAAGCTGCCGCCGAATTTCATTCGGTGGTTACCGCGATCCAATGTGAAGTCATCCGAGATCGAATATCGCCGGTCGAAGTTAAAGCTCGGCAGGAAGATGTCGCGGTTAAAGAATCCGAAACCGGCAACGTTCAGCTCGGGGCCATTCGGGTCGTTCGATTGAACGAACAACGTGTTGTAGTTGCCCTGAATGCGAAGCTCGTTGGTCGCATTCGAACCGAAAATATGCGTCCACGAACCGATCAGGTTATGGTCAAGAACATCGACGTTATTCGAACGCGAAAACCCGAGCAATGCACGTGTCGCCTGATTCCCGTCCTTTCGATCGTTGAAGCGGTAGCTAAGATAGAAACTGTTCGAAACGTTCGGCACATGATCGACCCTGAAAGATGCGCTGTGCGAATCGCTCGGGAACGGGAACACGCCGCTATTGTTGCGGAACAGATCGACGGTCGGCTGGTCGGCCGTCAGCAAGCCGCGGAGAATTCCGGAACACTGTGCTCGCGGAACAGCAACGCCGGTAACACACGGAACCGGGGTCGGATCGGCGCTTGCCGCAAGCGTGTTCAAGATACCGTTCTGTGCGGCCGTCGGATTAAAGATAGAAAGATTGGTCAAAAGCGGAACGGTCGAAGATTCACGCTTTCGAAGGCCTTCGTAAGCACCGAAAAAGAACGTCTTGTCCTTGGCAAACGGGCCGCCAAGGCTAACGCCGTATTGCTGGCGGTTTGCTTCCGGCTTTATCCTCGAAAGGTTGTTCGAACCGTCGAGCACGAATGCGAACGGATCACCGGCATCAAGCGATTGATTTCGAAAATAAGCAAAGGCACTTCCGAAAAAATTGTTTTTTCCGGTCTTGGCGATGATGTTGATGACGCCGCCGCTGGCACCGCCGAATTCGGCGTTGTAGCTGCTTCGGTTTACCTGAAATTCCTGCACCGCTTCCTGGCTAAGGTTGGCACGAACGCCGCCGCCTTGATCGTTTGCTTCTGCTCCATCGACCGTGATGCTGTTTCCGCGGCCGTTGCTACCATAGAACGAAATACCGCTCTGCGGAGTTTGGCTAACACGAAAGTCCGAGTTGTCGGCAAGTGCGTTGGAATCGACTACGCCCGGTGTGAGCAATGTAAATGTAAGGTAATCGCGGCGGTCGATCGGCAACTCTCGGATGTATCGCTCGTTGATCGTCGTCGATTGCTGCGTTCGCTCAAGTTCGATGACGGCGGGATCGCCGGTTATCTCAACTGTCGCCGTCGCGTCGCCGATCTGCATGCTGAAGTCCTGGTCGAGCGTTTGTCCGACCGTTATCGAGACTGCGTTACGAACCTGCGAGCTGAATCCGGTCGCTTCAACGCGAACCGAATAAATGCCGGGCGTGAGGGCAATAAATCTATATTCGCCCTGAGAATTAGTAGTTGCCGTCCGAGAAGTTCCGCGGTCGGTATCCGTCAGCGTAACGGACGCACCGGAGACTACGGCTCCGTTCGGATCAAGGACGCGGCCTTGGATATCCGACGTCGAACCGCCGGCTTGCCCAAGACCGGCAATTGCGAGGAAGAGAGTTAGTAACAAAAGAGAGGTGAAACGAAGCATCGGTTGGATATCCTCC
>JBBSKW010000085.1:0-13740 GCA_038256005.1 Pyrinomonadales bacterium | reverse complement strand
CACTGATGAACTAAAGAAAAAGTATCTTACACAGATGGCGGCCAGCCGCGTGGGTGCCTATGCATTGAGCGAAGCTTCGTCAGGTTCAGATGCGTTTGCGCTAAAAACGAAAGCCGCTGACAAAGGCGACCATTGGGAACTGAACGGTCAAAAACTTTGGATAACAAACGGCAACGAAGCCGAGATCTTCATCGTGTTTGCAACGATCGATCCCACCGCCGGTTACAAAGGCATCACGGCATTTATCGTCGAAAAAGGATTTGAAGGATTTGCCGTCGGCAAGAAGGAAGACAAGCTCGGAATTCGAGCTTCTTCAACAACCGAGCTTATTTTCGACGGCTGCAAAGTGCCTAAAGAGAACGTTTTAGGCGAGGTCGGCAAGGGTTATAAGGTTTCGATCGAAACGCTCAATGAAGGCCGAATCGGTATTGCAGCACAAATGCTTGGCATTGCTCAAGGAGCCTACGAGGCAGCGTTGAAGTATACGGCCGAACGTGAACAGTTTGGCCAGTCGATCAATAACTTTCAGGTAGTGCAGTTTCAGCTCGCTGAAATGGCGGTCGACATCGAAGCAGCACGACTTTTGACCTATAATGCCGCCCGATTGAAAGACGCCGGCAAGCCTTTCCTAAAGGAAGCCGCGATGGCAAAGCTCTACACGTCACGCGTCGCCGAAAAGGTCTCGTCAAAGGCCATCGAACTCTTCGGCGGCTACGGCTACGTAAAAGATTACCCGGTCGAAAAATTCTGGCGGGATTCAAAGATCGGTTCCATCTACGAAGGCACATCGAACATGCAGCTCCAGACCATAGCCAAGCTGATAATGAAGTGATGGTAGAGACCGATTCGATCAAATTTGTAAGTTTTCTGTCGGGATCACTCTTCTCGGATTCATACTTTCTTTTATAGTGGCCATTTTGCTACGGCCGCTATATTGTATCGACTCCGACTTTTGATTTGCGATAGGATCAAGGTTGAATGGTATATACGGGAGCTTCCTCGATATGAATTTGCGTCTAAAATTATTGCCTTTGATTGGCTACTCTTTGCGCTTTCGATATTGATGGTCATATTCTTATTGGTAGCGGCGTTTCTCCGTTTTTGAGAATTCGGGGCCGCAAGAATTTCAAAAGCTAATTGAGCTTTGGATATGTTAGGATTTTTCTTGTGGATACGATCGAGGTTACAATTCTGGAGCCAAAGGCTGAGGCGATGTAAGTCGAGGAAAATTGTCTCTTTCCCGACCGATTCAATCCTGTCAATTGAACCTAAACACATTTTGAAAGTTTCTTCACTTCCGATGCTGCATAAAGACCCCGTCGACCGATTGATAATCGCACAGGCAATCGTTGGGGATATTGCCGTTATAAGTGCAGACAAGACTTTTTCCGATTACGAGGTAACTTTGCTGTGACGTCCGTCCGCCGTGCAACCGGAGATGATGTCCACGCTCTGTCCGAACTCGCGTACCAGACCTTCTGGGATGCTTTTCACGAACATCCCAAGAATGCGCCGGACGATCTGGCGGATTATATGTCGACGGCATTCAGCCTTGAACAGACGATCGTTGAACTAGAAGACGATCGGCATATCTTCTTGATCGCGGAGTTCGATAGTGAGATGGCCGGTTATGCCAGGCTGACAGTTGGTGCAACCGAGGACGGCATCACCGCCGAGCGGCCGATCGAACTCAACCGGCTTTATTCCCATCAAAGATTTCTCGGTAAAGGTGTCGGGCAAACGCTGATGGACGAGTGTTTCCTGCTCGGCCGCGAACTCGGTTGCGACGTGATGTGGCTCGGCGTCTGGGAATACAATCCGCGGGCTCAGCGGTTCTACGAAAAGAACGGATTCAGCATGTGCGGCAAGCACGTTTTCCAACTCGGGTCTGACCCCCAAACCGACCTCTTAATGGCCAGAGATCTATTCTCCGGGCAACCGAAACAATAGGTCGATCTAAGATCATTCGATCCGGATCGCATCTTCAAAAGGGCTCGTCCTTTTATCATCTACCGCACTTCCCGCACTTCTTGTTGCATAGATAATATGCTTTACAATGGCCGCAACGAATGATAATATTGAAATTGGCGTTCGCAGGCGTCGTGCGTTAGATCTTTGAGAGTTCGCGTCAGTTCGCACTTGGAGTCAAAAACGCCGATTTTTGTTCCACGGTGTTCCGCTTAGGCTTGTTCGATGTGGAGCAAAAATGGGCAAAAACGCGAAAAACTCCCATCTTTGTTACAGCTTGTTGCAGGAGCGCACTCGGTAACGCTGAAACAAAAATGGGCAAAACCTCGATTTTTGTTCGGGTGTGTTCAGGTCGCAAGGTCTCGAAACCGAACAAAAATGGGCACATTTGATGATTTTGTATGCGGCAAGTTAAAAATCCTCCAAATCCTTATAATCGCTATTCGGCTGAATACGTCGGTGAGCCGCCGCCGACGAAGCTCGAAGTCTTCGAAGAAACCGCGACTAAGAAGGTCATTACAAAGGCCTTCGCGTCCGATTGGGAAGGCGGTTGGCGATATACGGTGAATTGCTATCGAGGTTGCATTCACGGCTGTACATATTGTTTCGCCCGACAGTATCACGAATATCTCGGCTACGGCGCCGGGACGGATTTCGAAACAAAGATCGTCGTAAAACTAAATACACCGACACTTCTCAGACAAGAACTAAAAAAGACCCGTGACAAAATGCCGCATCTGGATTTTTCGTTTGCTACCGATCCGTATTTGCCGCTTGAGGCGGAGTATAAATTGACTCGACAGTGCCTTGAGGTCTGCGCGGAGTTCGGCGTTCAGGTTGGAGTTATTACAAAATCTCCGCTTGTTACCAGAGATCTCGACATCCTGAAACGGCTTCACAAGGTTACAGTTTTCTTCTCGCTTCCGTTTTTATCAAAGGAGAAGTCAAACCCGTTCGAACCGTACACACCTGTACCCGATGCTCGCTTTCGTGCAATGAAGTTGTTATCCGACGAAGGAATTAAAACGGGAATCGGGATCGCTCCGGTAATTCCCGGCTATAACGAATCGGATATTCCCGGCCTTTTGAAACGTGCAAAGGAATCCGGTGCTCAGCGAGCGTTTATGTCGATGCTTCATCTCGATACTGATTCGATTGAAAAGTACTTTGTTGAAAAGATGCACGAGCGGCTGCCGCCGACACGCGTTGCAAAGATTATCAACACGATGAAACGCGAACGCGGCGGAAGCCTGCGTCACCGTTCGTACGCGGAACGTTCGATCGGCAAGACGGAACAATGGAAAGTCACGACCAAGCTTTTCAATTTCCACGCAAAACGGCTCGGGTTCGAACAAAAGGAACTGAAGACCGAGGTCATGGAAACGCCCGCTGCCATCCAGCAGAACCTCTTCTAATAAAGAATTTGTCCACAGATATACACAAATAAACACATATTTTTGATAAGAATGTCTGGGCGCATCTGTGTTAATCTTTGGTTTATTTTATGCAAGATCGTATCAAAGTCTTCGAGCAAATGCTGGCCGCCGATCCCGAGAACACGATGGTGATGTTCGGGCTGGCAAAGGAATATGAAAAGGCCGGCGACCAGCAAAAGGTGATCGATATGCTAGAGAATTATCTCGCGAAAGCTGATGACGAGGGCAACGCCTACGGCACGCTCGCCGCCGCTTATGAAAAGACCGGTGAACGCGATAAGGCAATAGAAACCTACAAACGCGGGATCGATGTCGCGATGGCGCACGGCCATCCATCAATGGCGAACGAATATAAAATGACGCTTGATCTGGATTACTCTGGTTGAGCCGCCGCCACGCACGGCGTTATTGTCGCCTTTTTAATGCGCACCGGTTTTTCTGGTTTTTCGTTAGTTACCGATGCTTTGTTGATCGCGTCCGCGACTTCGATTCCATTTGCTGCTCTGCCAAACGCAGCGAATTTTCCGTCCAAGTGGGAACCGCTCCCAACAAGAATAAAGAAACTCGTCATCGCCGTATTCGGTTCCTCGCCGCGTGCCATTGAGAGAACACCGCGTTCATGGAGTATCTTATTCGGCTCGTCGGGCAGCACCCTGCGAGCACGCATTCCGATCTCGTAAGAAACCTTCCCTTCGCGCGAATAAAGATCGCCGCCCTGGATCACAAAATTGGGCACCACACGTGTAAAGGCGGTCGTGTCCAGATACCCTAGTGCGACAATATTCAGAAAGCTGCGAACTGTTTCAGGCGCGTGTTCGGGATAAAGCTCAACATCAATAGTTCCCGCCTCCGTCTCTAGCGAAACACATTTCGACGCCATTGTCTTAACATCAAAACCATCGAATGGCTCAGATTTATTCGGCTTTTCTAAGGGACGTGCGTTCGTCTTTGCCGGTTCAACCGCAGCGGGCGTGGTGGGTTGCTGTGAAAAAGAGTCAACCGCGAAACATACTAAAAAGGCGAAAATTAGAATCGGTCGTACGATCATCGTACTCTGATTTTCTGCTAAACAGATTCGGGTGTAAAGTATAAACAAATCGAAGTTAGTCAACAGTTCAATTATGAGTATCAAGAACCTTTTTGTCGTCCTGCTCATTTCAACATCGGTCGTTTCCGCGCAACGCGAGCTGGGTGTTCGTCCGACCGAGACCGGCGGGCCGCTTATGCATGAGCAAGCTGTTTACGACGTAAAGCATTACGGCATCAGGATAAAGGTCGACCCCGTAAAGAAGTCCATTTCGGGCGAATCTACGATGGTCGGAGCTATCGTTCATCCGACGAATGTGATCGTGCTCGATCTTGACACGCCTTACTCCGTTACCCGCGTTATCGCGTGGAAAGATCAGAGTTTAAAGTGGGAACGACGCGGGGGAAAGATATGGATGTGGTTTCCGCAAACGCTGCAATCAGGCGAAGACATTTCAATAACGATCACATACGCCGGAACGCCCCGCGAGGCCCCGCGTCCGCCTTGGGTCGGTGGATTCATATGGACAAAAACTCCGTCGGGTGCCGATTGGATCTCGATCGCAATGCAGAACGATGGCGCCGATCTCTTGTTTCCGGTAAAGGATCATCCTTCTGATAAGCCGGATACGGCCGAGCTTATCGTTACTGTTCCGGAACCGCTGGTGGCCGTCGGACCCGGCACTTTAAGGGCGTCGACCACCAATCTGGACGGCACACGGACTTTTGAGTGGCTGATGACAAATCCGATCCCGAATTACTCGATATTGTTCGACGCCGGCCCATACGAACTCGTGAAGGATAGTGTCAAGAGCATTACCGGCGAGATTATACCGATCGAGTTTTATGTGCTGCCTGAATCGAAAACGAATGCGGCAAAGTTGATCGAAGAAACCAAAAAATACAACGCATTCTTTGAAAAGTTTAACGGCCCGTTTCCCTTCCGTTCGCAGAAACTCGGCATCGTCGAAACGCCTCATTTGGGAATGGAGCACTCGACGCACATCGCCTATGGCAACAAGTTTAAGTATAACGAGCACGGTATTGACACCCTTATGCTTCATGAATATGGTCATGAGTGGTGGGCAAATCTGGTAACCGCAAGTGACTGGCGTGACTTCTGGATCCACGAAGGTTTCCAGAGTTTCATGGACACTCTCTACTTAGAACACATCGGTAAAAAAGATGCCTATTTTGCGGCGATGAAGGAGCGGGCTTCGAGGACGCGGAATGTTCAACCTGTGGCCCCGCGTGAACCCAAGATCGCCTATCAGGTTTATCTTCAAGAACCTGATTTTATAAAAAGCGATGGCGATATCTATGGCAAAGGCGCCGTCGTATTGCACACATTGCGTTACCTTATCGGTGACGATGCGTTCTTCAGAGCTTTGCGCCGGATGGCATATCCAATTAAGGAAATGGAGCGTATGACCGATGGCCGACAAACACGGCTAGTGAACACCGACGATTTTTTAACGATCGCAGAACAGGAATCGAAGATGGAGCTGGATTGGTTCTTTGAAATATATCTGCGGCAACCCGCATTGCCGAGATTGGTTCAATCGCTTGCGAGCTCGATCAATAGCGAAGGAGCGACTGCTGCGAAAATGGAGTTACGATGGGAAACGCCAAACAACATGCCTTTCCCAATGCCAATAGAAGTGTCACGAAATGGAAAGATCGAACGGCTCGAAATGAAAAACGGAACTGCTCAGTTTTCGTATTCGGGCGAGATCCCGACGGTCGATCCAAAGGGTTGGATTTTGAAGGCGAAATGACTTATCGGAAGCTGTCTGTTAAACGATTACGAGCGGCAACCACCCGTTCGGCCGACTCTTGAGCAGTTTTGGCTGTTCCAGTAATGTGTCCCATTTTGCGTCCGGGCCGCGGATCGGACTTGCCGTAAAGATGGAGTTGAACGTCCGGCATGGCAAGAGCTGCGGCCCAGTTAGGCTCGCCTTTATCCCACACATCTCCCAGAAGATTTGCCATAGCGGCGGGCCGGTAAAATTCCGTCGAACCGAGCGGCAGTCCGCAGACTGCACGAACTTGTTGTTCGAATTGAGAAGTAACGCATGGGCCGAATGTCAGATGTCCGGAATTATGCGGCCGTGGAGCGATCTCATTCACTATCAACTTTTCGTCTTTCGTCACGAAAAACTCTACGCACATTGTTCCGACATACGCAAACGCTGCGGCAATGCTTCGAGCGATCTCGACAGCTTCGAACGCCACCATTTCAGATACACTTCCCGGGGCGAACGATACATCCAGAATATGGTTCTGATGCTCATTCTCGATCACACCGTAATGACCGAATGAGCCATCTTGTCCCCGGGCACAAACGACCGAAACCTCCTTTTCAAACTCAATAAATGCCTCCAGAACAGCTTCGTTTCCATTCATTGCTGAAAAGGAGGATTCGATGTCGTCAGGCTGGTTTAATTTCGACTGTCCTTTGCCGTCATAGCCAAAACCCGCTGTCTTCAGTACGCAAGGAAACCCAATTTCTACCGTTGCCCCGTAAAGATCGTCTATCACTTTGATATGACGAAACCGAGCTACAGGAAACCCATTCGTTGAAAGAAAGGTCTTTTCACGGAGCCGATTCTGGGTGGTGTGCAAAATCTCGCCGCGCGGATGGGTATTCACGAATTCCGCTGACGCTTCGACGGTCGTTGCCGGAACGTTCTCAAATTCGAATGTGACCACATCGACTGCTGCCGCAAATTTCCGAACAGCATCGAGATCGCGGTAAGACGCGGTGGTCTCCATATCTGAAATGTGACCCGTCGGCGTGTCGGAGTCAGGCGAGAACGTGTGGACCCTATACCCCATTTTGCGCGCCTCAATTGCAAACATTCGACCGAGTTGGCCGCTGCCGAAAACACCAATTGTTGAATTTGGAACTAAAGTAGTTAGCGCCATGGCGAATCTATCACTCAACTCGAAGCGATAGGTTAACCCGAAATCTGTTTGTTTGGCGAATCGACTGCATGCGGCGGCTAAGGTTTCGGCGCCGTGTTCGAAACCGCATTCATTATCCGGTCGGTTTCCCTTGTTCTTTGATCGTGTGCATTCAGGCCCGGGGCAACGCCGACCGCGTTCGCGATCCTTTGTGTCTTTTGTCGGTCAATGTCGGAAAGTGTTTGTTGCGAAGGCCTAATGTCAGAGATGTTCCACGCATTCTGCATCCGGGGCTTTGGCGACGTGGGCCCTGAAAGATAATTCGAATAAATGTAATAGCCGCCAAATGCGAGGGCAGGAATAACGATCAGTTTCGCGAGCGAAAAACGGACTGGCATGCCGGTAGTCTCCTTAGCAACCGGTGATTCATTAAAGCCGAGAAAACCGCCGCAACGCTTACATTGTTCCTCTGACGCAAAATTAGTCAGACCGCAATTTGAACATCTGATTGAATTCATCTGATCGTAGGACGGAAAGGTGGTGTATGGAAGGTTTCCGCCAATTAAATTAGATAACTATTCGATGGGCGGTGTCAACAAGTTTTAACGTGAGTCCGGTTTTGTTTTAAGTACGGTTTTGGTTTGTTTCGATCGAAACGAATGAAGTTTCTTCCTTAGTTCCGGCCGTGAATTTGCCAAAATAGAGATTGCAAGCAATGCCGCATTTTTCGCACCGGGCTGGCCGATGGCGAGAGTGCCAACCGGAATACCGGCGGGCATTTGAGCGATCGAAAGAAGTGAGTCTAATCCTTTCAACGCTTTGCTTTCGACAGGCACGCCAAGCACCGGTAGAACAGTTTTGGAAGCACACATGCCAGGTAGATGGGCGGCACCGCCGGCACCGGCGATGATCACTTCAATGCCGCGTTCCTCGGCTCCTTTTGCAAATTCAAACAGCAGATCAGGCGTGCGATGGGCAGATACTATCTTTGATTCGTGGGCGACGCCGAATTCATCCAGCATTAACGAAGCCTGTTCCATCGTCGCCCAATCACTTTTGCTGCCCATTATTATCGAAACGAGCGGTTTCTTTGCCATCTTAGTTTTTTGCGATCTCACCGCGGATCACGGATTCGAATTTGTCCCAAGCTCTAACCGTACTTCGCCAATAAACGACCTCGCCGGTTCGGCTTATAACGATGTTCTTCGGAAAGCCTGTAAAACCAAATTTCTTCATCGCTGTCCCGGCATTTGCCGCGTGGAGATAGTCAAATTTTTCCTTCTCGACGAATTTCTTCACCGCGCTTGCCGCGTCATCGGTCATCGCAAGAAAAACAACATCTTCGTTACCGGCAAAATTGGCTCGGAGTTCATTTAGATGCGGTTTGTGATTCAAACAAACGGGACAACCGATGAACCAGAAGTTAAGTACAACTACCTTGCCTTTTAGATCAGCCGCGTTTATAACGTCTCCGTCAATAGTTGTAATCGACATCTCGGGTAACGCCATGCCCTCTTGCGCTACTTTCTGAAGACGAAACTCAACCGTTCCATCTTCCAGAGTTTTCATTAGAGTCTGATCGGGCAAATGGAAATTTGCCATGCGAATGTCAACGAACTCATTATTTGAGATTTGTTTGCCATCGGAATCAAAGAACAGATTCTTGACCACCGGGGTAGGCTGGACAGCAGGCTGCGAAAGCGCAGTCGTTGCGGCCACAAGCATTATCGCGAGCGATCCAAAGTACAAGCCAAATTTTTGTAATCCACGCATTCGCATCTATAAAGAAATTAAAAGAGACGGCCAACGAAAGCAACCGTTAACGCCGGAATCGGAAATACTCTGCTAATCGGGGCTCTTTGCCCTTTAACATTTCCGATACCAGTTCCATTCCAACAACGGAAAAAGTTATTCCATTTCCGCCGAATCCGAGAACAAAATATGCGCTCGAAAAGTTTGGATGCGGGCCGATGTAGGGTAAGCCGTCCTTTGTTTCGCCAAATGTTCCGGCCCAAGCGAAATCAACTCGAAAATTGTAATTCGGCCAGCCCTTTTTCAGGTACTTTGCAAGCTTGGTCGCTTTTTCCCCGATAAGCCCGTCGCGTTTTTCTTCGTCGATAAACTCTTCGTCTTCGCCACCGATCAGCAAGCGGTTATCGTCGGTCGTTCGGATATAAGCGTATGGCTCGGCCGTATTCCAGAACAATGTATCGCTGAGGTGCGACGGATCATCCTCGAACCGCTCACCAACAACAGCATAAGTCGAAAGCAAGTCGACAAATTTATCCTTGATGATCTCAACGCTTTCAAATCCGTTGCAATAGATGATCTTTTTCGCACTTATCTTGTTCCCGAAGTTCGTTTCGACCGTAACGCCATTGCTCCTGTAGTTCGTCTTCTTCCCTTCCGTTTTATCGAAAACACGAAGTCCCTTTTTGTGATTGTACGCCAAGAGGTCGTGAGCAAATTGAAAAGCATCGATGCTACCGCCCTGATCGGATAGAATCCCGCCGTATGTTGAGTTTAGCTGATAGGCGTCTTTGATCTCGTTAGGCTCTAGCCATTTAACCGGGAACCCGTGAAGTTTCCTTGTTTCGAATTCCGTCTTCAGATCCGCGACGTCCTTTTTCCTGGCCGCGAAGTAAAGCGACTTCTTTTTCTTGAACCCGCATGATGATTTGATCTGTTTTGCTATTCTGCCAAGCTTGTCGATCGAATCAAAACACGCTCGATAGCTTTCGACCGCTCCTGTTTCGCCGATCTTGTCGATCAACTCGTGTAGAGGCACGTCGATCTCATATTGGAGCATCGAGGTTGTCGCGGAAGTGCTCCCGTGTGCGATCTCTCGGCGGTCGATCAACGTAGTGTCGTATCCATCGGCAATACATTGATGAGCGATCAAGCTACCCGTAATGCCGCCGCCAACTATCAAGACTTCTGTTTCGATATCTTCGCGGATAGATGGGTACGAGTTTATGATCCCGTTTTTTACAAGCCAGAATGCTTCGCTCGACCGTAGTTTCATTCCTTAACTATATGCTAGTCCGTGACCTTTGACCGTACAAGAACGTTTATCGAGATCAAATTTTAGTTTTGAGCCAAACAGCCCTAATATAGGGTCAAACAGCAGTCTCCGAAGTAGTCAATAATTAAGGCAAGAGAATGGCAGAAAAATCAAAGATCTTTTACACGTTGACCGATGAAGCCCCAATGCTGGCAACGTTTTCGTTTTTACCGATCGTCACGGCGATTACACGGTCCGCAGACATAGTTATCGAGATCCCTGATATCTCACTCGCCGGAAGAATTTTGGCGAACTTCCCTGAATTTCTACAAGACGATCAAAAGATTCCGGACGCTCTCGCCGAGTTGGGTGAATTGGCGACAAAGCCAGAAGCGAACATCATAAAACTGCCTAATGTTTCCGCTTCGGTACCACAACTCGATGACGCGATCGCCGAGCTTCAGACACAGGGTTACGCTGTTCCGAATTATCCGGTCGAGCCCGAATCGGACGAAGAAAAAGCCATAAACAAAAAGTATTCAAAGGTGCTTGGAAGCGCAGTAAACCCTGTCTTGCGAGAAGGAAATTCCGACCGCCGAGCCCCGAACGCAGTAAAGAATTATGCGAAAACGAATCCGCATCGGATGGGTGTTTGGAGCAAAGATTCCAAGACCTCAGTTGCTCATATGTCCGTCGGTGATTTTTACGGAACTGAAAACTCTACGACCGTTGAAACGGGCGGAACATTCAGGATCGTATTCTATGGACATGACGGCTCGGAGAAAGTTCTGAAAGACTCATCACCATTGAAAGCAGGCGAGGTGATCGATTCGTCAGTGATGACACTTTCGGCCCTAAGAGATTTCGTAACTGAGGCAATGTCGAAAGCGAACGAGAAAAACATTCTTCTATCCGCCCATTTGAAAGCGACGATGATGAAGATCTCCGACCCGATCATTTTCGGAGCGATCGTCGAGACATACTTCAAAGACGTGTTCGAAAAATACAAAGACACCTTCGCCGAGCTAGACATCAATCCAAATTACGGACTGGCCACGCTTAGCGAAAAGATCTCGGGTCATCCGCACGAAGCAAAAATCAGAGCGGACATCGCACAGACGATCGAAAACGGGCCGCGGCTTGCGATGGTGAATTCGGACAAAGGAATCACCAATTTCCACGTTTCCTCTGACGTGATCATAGACGCCTCGATAGCAGCTCTCGTACGGGGCGGCGGGAAGATGTGGAACAAGGAGGGCAACGAAGAAGATACCGTTTGTATGATCCCCGACCGCACTTACGCCGGTTTCTACGCCGCGATCATTGACGACATGAAGCAGAACGGAGCCATCGACCCGAAAACTTTCGGCTCGGTTCCGAACGTCGGCCTGATGGCTCAGAAGGCAGAAGAATACGGCTCGCACGACAAGACCTTCCAGATCGATGGGAGCGGAACCGTCAAGGTCGAGGACGAGAACGGCAGCGTACTGCTCGCACAAAAAGTTCAAGACGGCGATATTTTCCGGGCCTGCCAGACCAAAGACGCTCCGATCCAGGACTGGGTGAAACTCGCCGTCAACCGTGCGACGCTTTCCGACACGCCCGCGATCTTCTGGCTCGACAAAGACCGCGCGCACGATTCGCAGATAATCAAAAAGGTCGAGAAATACCTGAACGATCATGACACGACCGGCCTCGACATCCGCATCATGAATGTGAAAGACGCTATGCTCGAGACGTTGAAACGAGCACGCGAAGGTAAAGACACAATCTCGGTATCCGGCAACGTACTTCGCGATTATCTGACCGACATGTTCCCGATCTTGGAACTCGGCACGTCAGCGAAAATGCTGTCGATCGTTCCGCTCATGAATGGCGGCGGTCTGTTCGAAACAGGTGCCGGCGGGTCTGCGCCAAAACACGTCGAACAATTTGCTCAAGAAGGCTATTTACGTTGGGATTCGCTGGGTGAATTCTTGGCCCTGCAGGCAAGTCTCGAACATCTAGCCCAAACTCAAGGCAACAAGAAGGCACAAGTTCTTGCGGATGCCCTTGATGAGGCAAATGCCAAGTTCCTCGCAACTGACAAGTCACCCGCAAGGAAGGTCGGTCAGATCGACAACCGCGGCTCGCACTTCTATTTAGCAATGTATTGGGCAGAGGCTCTCGCAAACCAAACCGCCGATGCAGAGATGGCCGCTAATTTCGCTCCGATCGCTAGCGCAATGCAAGAGAATGAATCGAAGATCAATGAAGAGTTGATCGCGGCTCAGGGAACGCCGCAAGACGTCGGCGGCTACTATCATCCGGATCCGAAAAAGGCTTATGCGGCAATGCGGCCTTCTGCAACGTTGAACGCGATCGTGGACGGAATTTAAGTTATTTTTCGGCTAGTGCGATCACGTTGACCTTTGATGCCAGATCGATATCCATGTCGGTAACGCCATCGCGGTCGTGGGTTGTCGTTTTTACTAATGCATAGCCCCAGCCAAAGGTGATATCCGGATGATGATCGGCGGCTTCGGCGATTTCGCCAATACGGTTAACGAAGTCTAGGCTTTCGGCAAAGTCTTTGAATTCAAACCGCTTTTGAAGCTTTTCGTCCTCGAAATTCCAGCCGGCGATCTCGGAAAGATGATCTGTGATCTCTTCGTGTGTTAGTTTTCTGCGTTCCATAAGTTTTTCTGCTCGAACGATTGTTCTATAATCCTTGTTTCATTAGTTTACTTATTGATCAGTCGATTTAGCAATGCGTTTATTTTTTTCGATTTTATTATTGCACGCCGCGTTTTTAACCGGCGGCTGCGGCACCGAATCAAAGCCTTCAACCCCGCTCGAGACGTATAAAACCTATACAAAAGCGGTAAAACAGAAGGATACTACCACGATGAAGTTGCTTATCTCGAGCGAGTCGATGAAAATGCACGAGCAACAGGCAAAGATCCAGGGAACGACGGTTGACGAGATCGTGAAACGCGAATCGTTGTTCAAAGAAGGCGAAAGCCGGGTCGAGTATCGTAACGAGACGATCGAAGGCGAACGAGCGAAAATCGAGATCAAGAACTTGTCCGGAAACTGGGAATCTATTCCTTTCGTTTTCGAGCAAAACCAGTGGAAGATCGACATAAAGGGATACGCCGATCAGATCACTCGCGAGATCGAGGCCGAATCAAAACGAGCTGATGAAGAATTCAATCGCGGACGTATCGATCCTACGACCCCGCTTTCGCCGTCCAATGATTTCCCTGGGTCTAGTGCCACGCCTTAGCGTATTCATTGAGGAAAATAAGTGTCTTTAATCAAACCCTTCTGCGCTCTTCGTCCGGTTCCCGATAAAGCGAAGCAAGTCTCAAGCGTTCCGTATGATGTGATCCACGAAGCGGAAGCGAGAGATTTCGT
>JBBSKW010000084.1:0-13792 GCA_038256005.1 Pyrinomonadales bacterium | reverse complement strand
TTCGCACCTCGATTTTCGGTCGCTTGGTCGCCGGGGGCCGGCGGTGCCCGTGCGCCTAAGACGGTATTTCGTAGCGGTTTTGGTATCTTTTACGATCGCTTTAGCGAGGGCCTTACGCTACAAGCTCAGCGATTTAATGGCAGTTCGCAGTCGAATTTGATAGTCAATAGCCTCGATTCCGACCCGATCCGACGGGCAGCGGCCATAACATTGTTGCAGCAGCCTGTCTTTACGCTTTCCGGCGTAACAAATGTACCTACTGCCGATCAGATACTCGCGGCATTGCCACAATCGAACACGATTCGTTCGATATCGCCGACGCTGCAATCGCCGTACACTATGCAGATCGCGCTGGGGATCGATCGTCAGTTACCGCGTAACACCAACCTTTCGCTCTTTTACATCGCCGCACGAACGCTGCATGTATTACGAGCACGAAATGTGAATGCACCGATCTGTCCCGAGCAATCAAACTGTCTCAATGCTCCTCGGCCAAATCTGACGGCCGGGAACATATACGAATATGAATCGAGTGGTACATCGAATTCGAACCAGTTGATCGTTAACTTTAGAACTCAGTTCAATCCGCGAATCAATATGTTTGGAAATTATCGGCTCGGGTTTTCCAATAGCGATGCCGACGGTTCGGGAAGCTTCCCGGCCTATTCGTATGATCTTGCGGACGAGTACGGACGGTCGGGAGGCGACATTCGCCATAATTTCTTTATCGGTGGAAACATTAGGTTGCCATGGGAAATAACATTGAACCCATTTATCAATATGAACTCTGGAAGGCCGTTCAATATAACACGCGGGTTTGATTTTAATGGTGACTCGTTGTTCACAGAACGTCCAACATTTGGCGATCTCGCGTTCCGCTGTGCAGAACTTGGCCTTACAAATTCGTTCTGCGACCTTTCGGGGCAAGACCCGAACGCAGTTATCCCGCGTAATTTTGGCAGTGGACCGAAGTTTTTCAGTGTTAATATGCGTGTTAGCAAGAACTTTGGCTTTGGCAGTTCTGGTGATACCGCCCAAGGCGGCGGTTCCGGCCCAGCTGGCGTCGGCGGCATTCCCGCTGGTGGCCGCGGTCCCGGTGGTGGCGGTCGCGGTCGTGGTCCGGGTGGTGGTGGTTTCGGCGGCGGCGGCGATGGCCGAAAGCCATACAACCTAAACCTTGGCATCAGCTTTAATAACTTGCTGAACAACGTCAATTTCAACACTCCGGTCGGCAGCCTTACTTCGAGTCGGTTTGGACAGTTTACTTCGACAGGCGGATCTTTCGGGGGATTCGGCGGGTTCGGTGGAGGATCGGCCAATCGGCGAGTGGAACTTTCAGCGAGGTTTAGCTGGTAGTTTGTTTGAGATAATTAATGCAAAAGAGCGAATCCTCAATTTCGGGGGTTCGCTTCATTTTTGATACTATCAAGGTCGAGGAGCACAATTTATGTCAAGATTAGTTTTATTCGCTTTTGTTATTGCCATTGTTTCCATTGGAATTTCCGCACAACCTAAAGCCTTAGAGAATCGATTTGCGGCGGAAAATGCGCTAGCTGAAAAAGTACTTGCGGCTCACGGCGGCGAGAAGCTTCGGTCGATGAAGTCGCTGGTAGTTCGTGGCTCGGTCGATATTACCGCGTCGAATTTTCCGCAGGCGATAGCAGGAGGCTTCGTCACGATATTCGAAGGGAGTAAGTATCGTTTCGAATTACAGAATCCGTTCCAGAATCTAACTCAAATCTACGACGGAACGAACACTTCTTCGACAGCACCCGGCGGAATGTCGCTGCCACCGGTAAACCGGCTTGGGTTGCCGCTGTTACCCTTTTTGGGTAGGGACGGCTTTATCGTCACAGGTTTGCCGGGAGACAAAAAGAAAAAGTCGGGCTTTCGGATGACATCGCCGGAAGGTTATTTCACGGATTTCTACATCGACGAGAAAACGAATCAGATCAAAGGATATGATTCCACGTTTCTTCTAGATGGCCGAACGGTCACGACCAATGTTGAGATCGACAAAGCGAAACTGGTTGACGGCCTGCTTGTCCCCGAACGCTATGTTCAGAGGTTCGACCTTGGGCAGTTCACCGTCTATGCAAATTTTAAGGCGAAAGAGATATTGGTAAATTCACAGCTAGATGCAGGCATTTTCACGGTTAATAACTGATGCTAGCAGGCCCCGGGCCGGATCTTATTTTGAGAAACGGCTTTCTTTCCACCAGTCGATGGTCAGCTTTAACCCTTCTTCAAGCCCGACGAGTTTTTCGTAACCGATAAGCTCTCGGGCTTTTGTATTATCGGCCTGCGAATGCTTTACATCACCAGTACGTTCCTCAAGGTATTCGGCCACAACATTCTCGGTTGAGGTAATCTGCTTAAGGACGGCGAGCAGTTCATTGAGCGAAACACGTTCACCGTTTGCCGCATTCATTACCTGACCGATTCCTTTTTCAGATGTCGCGGCCTTGATGTTTGCGTTTACCACGTTCGCAATGAATGTGAAGTCTCGAGTCTGTTCGCCATCGCCGTAAATGATCGGCGTATCGCCTTTCATCAGCGCGTCGATGAACCGCGAGATCACGCCTGAATACTGACTAGACGGATTCTGGCGCGGTCCGAACACATTGAAATACCGAAGGGCAATACACTCAAGACCGTAGACATTGCTGAAAACCCGGCAATAGTATTCGCCCGTGAGCTTCGCAACCGCGTATGGCGAGAGCGGATCCGGCGCCATCGTTTCAACCTTAGGCAAGACTTCTTGGTCACCATAAGCTGAACTCGAAGCAGCATAAACAAACCGCTTCACACCATTTGAACGAGCTGCGTTCAATACTTTAAACGTTCCGTTAACGCAGGCCTCGTGTGTTTCTAACGGGTTAGCGACGGAACGCGGAACGCTCGGCAAGGCAGCTTGATGAAAGATGACTTCGATGCCATCGATTGCCCTAACTAGAGCGTTTTCATCGTTAATGTCAGCCTCAATAAAATCAAAATCACCATTGATCTCGTCCAGGTTCTCGCGAAAGCCAGTCACGAGGCTATCGATAATTCGCACCTTGGCACCCTGGCGGATCAATTCATCAGCAAGGTTCGATCCGATAAATCCGGCACCGCCGGTTATGAGAGCTTTCATCGTCATATTACCATTCTAAGCAATTCCTTAGTGGCTGGAGGGAGCGATATCGATTTAGCGGTCAAAAAGAGTCTGTCTAAAAAGTGCGACGATGGCCTTTGTAGATCTTGTTTTAATGTTTTGCTTTCTTCGCTCGTGTGTTTCGCGGACAATTGTTTAAACGTTGTTCCACCAAATACACGAAACAGATCAAAGAAGAAATTAAAACATCATAGAGATTACCATTTCAGACAGCCGGCTTTTTTCGCTCGAGAAACTATCGGCCGACGCCGACGTATTCAAACCCCATTTCCCGCATAACCGAAGGCTCGTAGATATTTCTAAGGTCGGCGATCTTTGGCGCTGAAAGAAGTTCTCTTACCTTTTCCATATCTAAAGCACGGAACTGGTTCCATTCGGTCACGATCACCATAGCATCCGCACCTTCGATGGCGTCGTACTCGTCTTCCGCGTATTCGATGCCCGTTATGAAGTGCTTGGATTCTTCCATCGCCACAGGGTCGAACGCACGAACCGTGGCGCCTTTCTCGATAAGTTTATGAGCAATATCGATCGCCGGCGATTCCCGCATGTCATCGGTCTCGGGTTTGAAAGACAGGCCCAGCATCCCGATCTTCTTTCCGCTTAGATCACCAACCAGCTTTTCGATCTTTGGTATCATCGCATGCCGCTGAAGTTCATTCGCTTCGATAACTGCATCAACAATGCGTGTCTCGACACCAAAATGATCAGCGACCGTGGTCAAAGCTCGCGTGTCCTTCGGGAAGCACGAACCGCCATAGCCGGGTCCGGGATGCAGGAACTTACGACCGATCCGGTTGTCCATTCCCATTCCGCGCGCTACATCGTGAACGTCACAGCCGATCGCATCGCAGAGATTTGCAACTTCATTAATAAAGGTGATCTTGGTTGCAAGGAACGCGTTTGCGGCGTACTTGATCAACTCTGCTGCTTCAAGCGAGGTGATCACAATCGGAGTTTCGATCAGGAAAAGGGGTCGGTAAAGCTCCTTCATTACCTCGATCGCCTTCGGTTCATTGCTGCCAATAACTACGCGATCGGGTCTCATGAAATCGTCGATCGCCGCGCCTTCCCGGAGAAACTCGGGGTTTGAGGCAACGCCGAAATCCGTTTCAACGTTCAGATTCGCTTCAACAAATTCCCTGAGCCATTTGCCCGTTCCAATAGGAACTGTCGATTTGGTAACAAGCACTTTGTAGCCGTTCATCGAGTCCGCAACGTCCTTAGCCGCTTGCTGATAGTAACTCATGTCAGGGGAACCATCTTCTTTCGGAGGCGTCCCGACTGCTAGAAAAATGACTTTTGCCTGCTTAACGGCCGAAGCAAGGTCCGTCGTAAAATGTAAACGCCCATCGCGAACGTTTTTTTCGACGATCTGATCCAATCCCGGTTCATAGATCGGGATAACGCCGTTGTTGAGTTTGTCGATCTTTGTCTTATCGACGTCTACACATGTGACATCCACGCCAAACTCTGCGAAACAAGCGCCGCTGACCAATCCTACGTAACCTGTACCAATTACTGCGATATGCATATAAGTAATGAAAACCCTTGAATGAAATGTCTAACTCTATTCTATCGAATCAAAAAATAAACAAAAATATACGGGCCATATTTTGAACATATGACCCGTAGAAATAGCAAATTGAAAGAGGAGCCTGACGAAACTACCTTACTGGGCTGACGATGATCGTTCCACCACCGATCGTTGTTTCATCTTTCTTTCCAAAGAGAATTGCCGCACCGGCAACACCGGCACCTACCAAGATCAGCCACCAAGGTCCACCAAAGGCGACCGGTGGAGCTGAGTTAGGACGAAGACACGGTTGGCAACCGGTCTGCGAAAGGTTACCTGCGGTTGCGGACGTTCCGGCTGCTACCTGGCGATCTGCCGAACCTTCACGCATCGTGACAAAACCGGAGGTCGCGTCAACGTGGGTGTGCGAACATTCAACTTCAACCGTAAATACGTCAGCCTGCCCGGCATCAGCGATCACAGTTGCATCTTTCGTTGTGACGGTGGTTGCTACGCCAAATGCGTTTGAAACGCGTGCTTTTCCTGAGGAAAGGATGCCAACGATGTTGCTGGCCGAGAAATTGAGTACAATGTTGGAATCAGCAAGGACTTCGACTCGACCGTTCTTGCCGAGACTAATAACTGCTGACGAATCCGAACCTGTAACGATCGTGCTTCCCGAAAGAAGGGTCGCATTCGAGATCGTCGAAATTCCATTTACCGAAACTTGACCCGTGACCGTGATCTCTGCGACATCGTCTTTTGGCATCGCCAAAGCGACCGATGAATAAACGCAGAGAACAGCGACGGCAGTCAATGATGATATGACTTTACGAAAACTTTTTGTGCCGAGCATTGATTAATATCCTCCTGTAGTGATCTTTGATAGATCAATCATTCCGACCTCAGATAATGCGAGGACGGAGCAAATAAATTCTTTTATCGGACGGGGCTGATAACCGTTCCGCCGCCGCCTAGTTCGGCATTATTAGAGTCCTTCAGGACTGCATACAAAATACCGGCAGCTGCGCCGCCGAGACCGATCGCAAACAACCACCATGCAGCACCGCCGTTATCATCGTCATCATCATCCTGGCGGCCTGCAGCTGTGGCTGCTTCGCCAGCATTTAAGGTGACCGGGCCAGCGGGCGTATCGATCAATACCTGTGACACCGAGTTGATAACCGAGACTTTGCCCTCGCTCAGAATTCCACCCACTGTATTTGCATCTGCCGTGAAAGTGAAAGTCGAGTTCGGTGCGATCTCTAATCGTCCGGCGTTGTTCACGCTGATAACAGCCGAAACGCCGTCCGGAGTCTTGATCGTGCTCGATGAAAAGATCGACCGACCGGATTTGGCCGCCTCGCCATTCACTAAAACAACAGAACCAGCGGCGTTGCTACTTGTTCCGAGGACAGTAAGGTCTCCGGCGATCCTTCCGTTTCCGGCAAGGGTCACCATCGAGTAAGTCGCTATTATCGCGACCATCAAGCCCGAAGACAGTGCTTTTCGCATCAAAAGATTACAAGTCATAATTCTCCTCTTAAATCGCCAATTTTCAATGATTTCAAAAAAAACAGACCAATCAATCTTTTACACGATTACGGGAACAGTGTCAATAAAAGTTCCGCCCATCGTTAAAATCTCGATCTCAACCTTTTTTCAGCTCGTAAAACTTCTAAGCTAAGGGTTTGACCATCTTTTATAACACAAAAGTGTAGCCAAAAGAAAGATAAATTGACCGGAATTTCGCACGGGCTTCAAAATCCCGCAATCGAACTTTTCTAGAATACTATCTTCAATACGATAAAAGCAACCTGAACAAAGATTTACCGCACTATTGCAATACCCTCTGATGGATTTGCCGTTAGGGGCATAGTGGACATGTATATATGCGAATTAATCAAGATTGCCAAGTTTTACGATTTCTGATTTAATCGGGTATCTTTAGCAACGCTAATTTCAGTTTTTGCCGACATTTTCAAATGTTTGCCTCAATGTTGGTGTCGGGCTAGTGAATTCAAACAATTTTGTGATTTTGATGAGTAGACTAACGCTAGCCGCAGATCTTGGTGGAACAAACCTTCGAATAGCGGTTGTAGACGATACCGGACAGATCATTTGCCGACAGCGGATCGACACGCCGGGGGATTCGGACCTTCCGTGTTTCTTTGACAAGATTGCCGACCTTGCAACTAGCTGCACGCGGGATCTGTCTGCAGGTCAATTGGTCGACGGATTCGCTTTAGCGGTTCCTGCGGTCTTGGACATCGAAAACGGAAAGATAATTGAAGCACCGAACCTGCCATTTCTGAACGGCTTGAATATTACTGAGGAGCTTAGACGACGAACTCAGCTTACCGTTCTTCTGGAAAACGATGCGACTGCGGCCGCGATCGGTGAAAACTGGCTCGGATCGTCAAGGGGGTCAACTAGTTCGGTCTGTATCACGCTTGGAACAGGTGTGGGCGGAGGAATTATTTTAAACGGTAAGCCGCTCCGAGGTGTTGACGGAACTGCCGGTGAAGTTGGGCATATATGTGTTGAGCCCGATGGGTTTGAATGTGGGTGCGGTAGTTGGGGATGCTTAGAACAGTATGCATCGGCGACCGGGCTTGCGAAGGTCCTTTCGCAAATGAGCCACGATTTTCCGGATTCAAGTATTCCGGAAAATATTAGAGTCAGTCCTAAGGAACTTTTTGAATATGCCAAGCTAGGCGACAGGCTCGCGCTCGCGGTCTTTGAGAGAATGGGTTTTGCTCTTGGCCTTTCGATAGCCGGTTTGGTGAATGTACTTAACCCAGAGGTCGTCGTGATCGGCGGCGGCTTGGCCGCAAGCTGGGACCTCTTCATTGAAAGGTTGCGTCGTACATTATATGAGCGGGCATTTCGAAGGCCCGCGGAGCGTGTTAAAATTGTGCGTGCCGAATTGGGTGATGATGCTGGGGTGATCGGAGCTGCGTCGCTTATTTTTTCGGCTGAAATAAAGGCGGGACGTGCCACCAACAAGGACTCTTAAGATATGGATGTTTACCATAAAGTTCTGACGAAGATATATGAGCAGACGGGCGGTAAAGATTCCGTCGATGTAGATCTGACGGAATTGCTTAAACGCGAAGGCTTTTTTCCAAGCCTTGAAAACATAAACAAATTCCTTACTGCTGAGAGTTGGGTTACCGAAACACCAAAGCTGTACACTGTGCGAATTACGCATTGGGGCGTCTCTGAAGCCAAAAAAACTCTTGCCGGCGCTCCGGATAAGGTCCAGATAATCGAACGCGAAGGCAAAAAGATCATTGTCGAGGCCCGCGAATTGGTCGTCATGCTCGAGGAATTCGCGGCGTCACCGGAAAGCAAGAAATTTGCCGTGATCCGTGAACGCCATGAACAGATCGCCGGCACACTAGGCAGGATCGAAAAGAATCTTTGAACACCTGCTTGAAGAACTAAGCCGACATATTGTATACTTTCCGTTTGTTGGAAAGTGTGGTCCGTCACAAGTGGGTCTGGCACCCACTTTTTATTTTGTTTTCTTTGAAAATGATCGAAGCGTCACTATTTGAAAAGATCAAATCGATAGCTGCAGAAGTCATAAAGGCACGCAGCTACGAATTTGTTCATTTTGAATCAGCGGGGACGAAGCGAAATCCGGTCTTCCGAATCTTTGTCGATAAAGAAGGCGGAATTACGATCGATGACTGTTCGGACGTTTCGCGAGCGATCGAAGATCTTCTTGATGCGGATGACTTTATTCCGACAGCGTATGTGTTAGAAGTTTCTTCGCCTGGAATCGAACGTGGTTTGTACTCAATAGAGGATTTTACCCGATTTGTCGGAAATGAGATTCGCGTGAGAACTATCGAACCGGTAAGTGAAAAGAGTAATTTCGTAGGAATCCTGACCGAGGTCGTTGGAGAGGATGTGTTTATCGAAGATAGAACTGTTGGTTCGGTACGAATTGCATACGCCAACGTTAAGAAAGCGAACTTGAAAATGGACCTTGATAAGGAGTTACGTAACCGACAGCGGCCGTAGATCCAAGAATAGCGTGGGTTGAGCTGATCGCCTAAGTAAATATGATCTCAGTTATTGGACAGAGCATTGAAGCATTGTGTAACGAACAGGGCCTTGACCGCGAGATGGTCATTGAGGCAATGAAGGACGCCGTAAAGGCGGCCGCGCGTAAACAATTCAAGGCTCAGGATAAGACCGGCGATAATATTCAGGTTGATTGGAATAACGAAGAAGGGATGATCGAAATATCGGTCCAGAAGGTCGTTGTTCAAGACGTCGAAAACCCGTCGGGAGAACTTTCGCTCGTTGAAGCCCAGGAACTGGCCGGTGACGAGATCGAACTCGGCGACATGCTTCAGATCCCATTGCCGCAGGAAGAAATGGGCAGGATCGCGGCCCAAACTGCGAAACAGATACTTGTACAGAAAGTACGCGAAGCAATTCGTGAAAAAGTTTACGACGAATATATTGACCGAAAGGGCGAGCTCATCAATGGAATGGTCAAGCGGTTTGAGCGCGGCGACATGATCGTTGATCTTGGCAATAACCTGGAAGCTATCGTGCCGCGAAAGGAGCAGTCCCGTGGCGAGATGTGGAACCAAGGGGAACGTGTTCGCGTCGTTATTGTTGATGTTTCAAAGGAACAAAAGGGGCAACAGATCGTTGCATCACGCGCCTCAGCGGATCTTGTTCGCCGTTTGTTCGAAATGGAAGTTCCGGAGATCTATGACGAAACGGTTGTGATCAAATCGGCTGTTCGTGAGCCCGGAGACCGAGCCAAGATCGCGGTCTCGTCGAATGAAAAGGATGTCGATCCGGTCGGAGCATGCGTTGGTATGAAAGGCTCGCGTGTTCAATCGATCATTAAGGAACTCCGCGGCGAAAAGATCGACATTATCGAATGGTCGGATGAGCCTTCGGTCTTTGCGGCGAATGCACTTTCACCGGCAAAGGTTTCGCAGGTTCGTATCACGGACATCAATAATCGCGAAATGGATGTAATTGTCGGCGAGGACCAATTGAGTCTAGCTATCGGTAAAAAAGGACAGAACGTTCGGCTTGCTACGAGATTAGTTGGTTGGAACATAAACATTGTCAGCGAAGAAGTCCTTAAGAAAGAGATCGCTCTTCAGATGGGCAAAATGATGGCGTCCGGCGAAGCGGTTCCGCTTACGGCATTACAAGGCGTTACCGCTAATCAGGCTGAGACTCTTGCTGAAAAGGGAATTGAAGATGTTGAATCCCTTGCTGCGGCTAAGCTCGATAATCTAGTTGATTACCTCGATCTTACCTACGACGAAGCTGAGAAGATGATCGCTGCGGCTGCTTCTATCGTTGATGCTAAGAATAACGAATCCGGTGTTGAGACAGCAGAAGCTGAAGCGGAAGATGTTCCTGCAGCGAAAGCTGAAACTGCGGAGGAGGCTGTCGAAGAGACAGTCACCGTGGCGGAAAGTGACGATGCGGACGAAGTGGCAGACGCGGAAAGCGAATCTGCCAAAGGTGACGAATCCGCAGAGGAATCTTCGGTCGAGGTTGAAGAATCTCAGGGTCCAACGGATGCGGAAGTGCCGCCTACAAACGAAGAAAGCTCCGATGAGAGCGAAAAGAGTACGGATGCTAAAGATGAATAACATCCGTCTATTGGTTTACGAAGACCCCGGCGGCTAACGCTAAATCCACTCAAGCAGAATGGATCAAAACCCGGGATTTTCACCTTAGAGTAAGCATATTATGCCGATTGGGAAAAAAATACGGGTTTACGATCTTGCACGCGAGATCAAACAAGACACAAAGCGTGTCATGGAAGACCTGCGCCGCGAGGGAGCGGATATTAGCGTTCCTTCAAACTCTGTTAGCGCCGAACTTGCCGACAAGATCCGTCTAAAGTACATACCGAAGGCCGAAGTCGCTCCAAAGCGGACGATCAAGATCATCAAGGCTGCGAAGGTAACCGATCCGCCGGCTGAGCCGGTTGAAGAATCGGCCGCGCCTGATGCACCGGCACCGGAAGTTGAAGCTGCTCCGCCCGCGGAAATTCCCGAGGTGGAAGCCCCGACAGTTGCTGAACCGATCGAGGCCGCTGAGCCCGAGAAAGAAGCGGCATCCACGCGAAAGGTTCTTAAAAGAAAACCAAAAGAAGTTGAAGCTGTCGCCGAAACGGTCGATGCTCCAGAAGCTGCGATCGAGGAAGAGGCCGCAGATAGCGTAGCCGAACCTGTTTCCGAAGCGCTGGCTGATACGCAACCTGGAGTTGTTGCTGCAACACCGTCGGTAGTTCGTCCCGGCGGTACGCAGATAAAGAAATTGACGCTTACTCCGGATGCCTTAAAGCAAGGCGTTAAACCGGGTGAGCGTTTTGTGTCTGATGCACCGACAAAGACCGGCAAGTTGGTCGAAGCTCCAATGGAACGCGATCCGCGAACCGGAAAGCTTATACGGCCAGCATTCCGCGGGACGCCCGGTGAAACGGCGAATCCGCAAATGAATTACACGCCGCCGGCGGATAACCGTCGGAAGCCCGGTCGTTCGGGCGGTAGAAAAGGCAAAGGAGCGGGAGCAGGCGGTAGATTCGCCGAACGCGATCAAGACCAGCCGCGGCAGAGAACTATCGAAGAGCGAGTGCTCGATCAGGTCGGCGGTAAGGCTGAAGGCGAATTTAAGTCCGTGCGTCTTACGGAAGGTGCAACCGTTCGCGAGTTTGCCGAGGCATTAGGAATCACACCGAGAGACATCGTTCAGCTTCTGATCAAGAAGGGAATTTTCGCCACATTGAATCAACCGATCGGCGAAGCGATGGCGACCGAAATGGGAATGGAATACGGCTATGACGTTAGTTTCGTTGCCTTCGAAGAAATGGTCATCGAGCAAGAGTTCGAGGAGCTTATCGATGCCGGAGCCGACGATGCAGAACTTCCGCGAGCACCAGTTATTACGGTCATGGGACACGTTGACCACGGAAAGACGTCGCTTCTTGACGCGATCCGATCGGCGAACGTCGCCGAAGGTGAAGCTGGCGGAATCACGCAGCATATCGGAGCTTACAGTGTTTCAGTACCGAGTCCTGAATCGCCGGACCAGCTGCGCCGCGTCGTATTTTTAGACACACCGGGCCACGAAGCGTTTACGATGATGCGCGCCCGCGGTGCAAAGGCGACCGATATCGTGATTCTTGTTGTGGCAGCGGACGATGGCGTCATGCCGCAGACGATCGAAGCAGTTGAGCATTCAAAAGCTGCCGGCGTACCGATGATCGTCGCGATCAACAAGATCGATAAACCGGGAGCGAATCCGGACAAGGTGAAACAAGGATTAGCCGGGCTCGGAGTTCAACCGGTCGAATGGGGCGGCGACGTCGAAATGGTTCACGTTTCGGCAAAGAATCGTGAAGGTTTGGATACGCTTTTAGAAACTGTTCTTTTGCAAGCAGATATTCTTGAATTGAAGGCTAGTCCCACGCGACGTGCATCCGGTGTTGTACTTGAAGCAAAACTTGATAAAGGCCGCGGTGCGGTCGCCACAGCCCTTGTTCAGCAAGGTACAATGCGGGTCGGTGATCCGTTCATCGTCGGACAATTCTACGGAAAGGTTCGTGCGATGTTCTCCGATCGAGGTGAGCAGGTAATCGAAGCGATGCCGGCAACTCCCGTAGAAATACTCGGACTACAAGGCGTGCCGCAAGCGGGTGATACTTTCCAGGTCGTCGGAAACGTCGAGCGAGCGCAGGAAATCGCTCAGCAAAGACAGATGCAGGCACGTCAGGCCGCGATGCTAAAAACCACTAAGCGTGGTATTGAATCGCTTGGATTGGCTGAGATCAAGGAACTTCTCGTTCTCCTTAAGGCCGACGTTCAAGGTTCGGTGGAGGTATTGAAGGGAACGCTCGAGAAGCTTTCAACCGAGAAGGTGAAGGTTCGCGTGATTCGTGCCGGTGTCGGTGCAATCGCTGAATCGGACGTATTGCTCGCATCGGCTACGCAGGCTGACGACGCTTCGACTGCCGTCGTGATCATCGGATTTAATGTTCGGCCTGAGGCACGCGTTGCTGATATTGCCAAGCACGAAGATGTAGATATTCGCCTGCACTCGATCATTTACAAGGTTGAAGAAGAGATCAAGGCCGCGATGATCGGAATGCTCGACGCTATTGAGAAAGAGGTCATTCTCGGAAAAGCTCTCGTCCAGGAGACATTTAAGGTTTCCCGCATCGGAACGATCGCGGGTTGCCGCGTCACAGACGGCGTGATTCGCCGACAGGCAAAGGCTCGACTGCTTCGAGACAGTGTGGTTGTTTGGGAAGGCGATATTGCGACGCTTAAACGATTCAAAGACGATACGAACGAAGTTCGCCAAGGCTTTGAATGCGGAATCAGTCTCGTCAATTTCAACGATATAAAGGTCGATGATGAGATCGAGGCATTTATGATCGAAAGGACAGCAGCTACCGAGTTGTAGGGAGTTATTGATGCGTCGGCCGGAACGTTTAGCAGAGGCGTTGAAAGAAGAGATCGGTGAAGTGGTCGGCTTTGAGCTTGATGACCCGAGACTTGAAGCCGTCACTGTTACGGACGTTTCTGTTTCGGACGATCTAAGAGATGCCAAGGTTTATGTGTTGATCAGCGGCACGGATAAAGAGATCGATACTGCGTTGTACACTTTGAAGCACGCATCGGTTTTTGTTCGGCAGCAGGTAGCGATGGCTCTAAGTTTGAGGCATGCGCCACATCTACATTTTGTCCGCGACACGGCCGAAGAGAATGCAGCCCGCATCGGGGGCATCCTTAACAAGCTTAAGGAAACGGGCGAAATTGAAGTAATTACGGAGAATGAGGAATAGAGCGAGCAGACGGTTAATGTCTGCTTTATCGAAGTACTCCTTGAATTGTGTTAAGCCAAGTAGTTGAGTTAATTGAAAGCAAGAATAAGTTCGGCATTACTACCCACATCAAGCCGGACGGAGACGGCGTAGGATCCTCGCTTGGCCTATGCTGGCTGCTGCGTTCGCTTGGAAAAGAGGCGGAAGTTATTGTCCACGGCGATGTGCCTCCCGCTTATCAAACGTTGCCGGGAGCCAACGAGATCCGAGACGTTAAGGCTATCGATAC
>JBBSKW010000083.1:0-13905 GCA_038256005.1 Pyrinomonadales bacterium | reverse complement strand
TCGCAAGACCCGGGAGTGCGTCGGCTGGTCGGCAGCAAGGCTCCGCCGGAAGTGAAGATAGAAGAAGCGAAGAAATTGCAGCCCGCGTCGCGTCTTGAGGTCGCAAATGTTACAGCCCGCGACACTGTCAGTACCGGTTCGTACGAACAAGCCGTTGGCGTGCTCTACGCATTGATCGAAGACGAGAATCAGCTCGCCGATGCGGTCAACGCCCTCAACTGGTTCTACGCGCATCAGCTGATGAACCAGGCAAAATTCACCGAAGCGGGCCAATTGATCGACACGTTCCCGGACGGCAACCGGCAATCGGCGCTGATCGCTCTCGGCGGCAGCATTTATCGAAAAGACCGCGTGGTAAATCGCGATCTGGCCCTCAGCGTATTCGGCCGGGCGAAGATGCAGCTCACCCAAAAGCCCGACACGATGACCGAGTACACAACGCTGACGACCCTGATGCAAAACGTGCTCGCCATCGACCCCGACGAAGGCTTTCGCATCATGGAACCTTTCACGCTGCGCGTAAACGACCTCTGGACGGCGGCCGTAACTCTCGCCGCGTACAATAATTTTCCCAACATTAGGCAGGGCGAATACATCCTTGCGTTGGGACCGCCGCCCGGCATCCGCTTCGACTGGACCGTGTACCGGTATTACTCGAACGTGAACATCGAAAGGACCGTCGCCGCGACCAACACAATGACAAACCGCGAGCTACGCCTCTTCCTAAAGCTGCAACTCGCGGATTTCGGTAGATAAGACTAGATCACTAGGGCGTCGGTGGTGGTGCTTTGGCCTTCGGGGGTTTTTCTACGAGCTCAAGGCGGCGAGCAGGCTTTCGTCTCCAATCTGATGCCTTTCGTCCAGAATGAATAAGAGCCGGCCTCGATCGAGAACCGGCTCGTATCTTGTTAATTGACCTTCGTTACTTGACCGTGAACTTGAAATCGTTCGACGTCTGTGCGAGCTTGCGGTCGTTTGCGTTGAAAGCGTCGACGCGGACGTTGTAATCGCCGGCCGGAAGCGGTTTTGTCAAGATGAATGTCGGATCATCGACCCGCTTGCCAACAAAATCGAGATCCGTCTTGGCCGTCGTCTTTGTATCGGCGTGAATGCTCATTTTATAGTAGGCAGCGTCCGGGTATGCGTCCCATTTCACCTCTATGTTCTCGGCCGCCACGCGTGAACCGGCCTTCGGAGCCGCCACCTTAAGGTCATTCTTGAACAGATTGCTGTCAGGTGCAAAAAATGTCTTGTCAGCCGGAATGTCGTACTTCGCGGCCGCCATTATGCCGGACGTGGCGAAGACATAGAACGGTGTGTTAAAGACGCGCACCGTCAAAGCTTCGTACAAGCCGGGTTCGACGTCTTTTAGCAGATATTCGCCCGCATCATCGGTCTTCGCGGTAAAGGTCTTGCCGCCGCAACCCGTGCCGTATTGGCTAAACGTCGAGCAAAGTTTTACTTCGACCCCGGCCGCAGGCTTGTCGTTAAAGAATGCCTTGCCCTGAACGTTGGCTTTGCCGGAAGAGGGCTTTTCCTTTTCAACCCCGGTCCCGGATGGAACCGTGCCGTCTTCGTTCGGCTTTACTTCAGACGGAGTCGCTTTAGCTGTGGTCGTGTTGCTCGTTGAAGAGTTCGTGTTCGCCGCTTCTTTTAACTGATTACAGCCAAGCACGGCCGCTGCCAATATGACCAAAGGCAAGATGTGTTGGGATCCGAGTTTCATTCTTCGATGTTCTCCTAAAGTTTGATCGAGAAAAGATCGGCTTGAATTATGACCGTCTAGGATTGTATGTGGAAAGAACGAAATTTGCACGTGCAAATGTGCGGCGAGTTGATAACCAAACTAAGACAAATTCTCCAGATCGTTGA
Source organism: Pyrinomonadales bacterium (assembly GCA_038256005.1). Classification (GTDB taxonomy): domain Bacteria; phylum Acidobacteriota; class Blastocatellia; order Pyrinomonadales; family Pyrinomonadaceae; genus OLB17. The sequence goes on along the minus strand of JBBSKW010000083.1, from coordinate 12,033 downwards.
TATCCTTAGGGCGGCCGCTGGCTTTCTTATTGATCTTCAAATGTTTAAAACCGATGACGTTGACCAAGACATCATCGATCTCGGCTGTTTGGCGTTCGGGAAAACACTCGTCGAAGCTGACTCCGTCGATAAACGTAATGATCTCAAGCTTGAACGGTGGGACACCCATCCGAACTATGCTTTTCGCTTTCATAAATAGATCAGCTGAGAGCTCGGGTGAATCAAATCCGAATTCAGCCAGAACGGTTACAAGTTTTTCGGCATTTTCCTGAGTGTGGGCTACCCAAATGTCATGTCGCCAGTGGGACGCGGATAACCGTAGTAGCCGACCGCGTATCCACCGAAGAGAAGGTATTCGACATCATGGAAAGCTAACAATTTCAAGAACTCTTTGAAGTCGTTTGGCAGTCGGTTCGGTGTATCCATAGGCGCTTTGACGCATCAATTCGAGAGCTTCGAGTCGTTCGTTAGGCGTTCGGGATTGCCAATACTTACGATCGTCCTCATCGGCCTCTTCAAACGAAGAATAGACCTGAATCGCGGTCTTGTCTAGCTTAACGTCGTTCAGATTCATGGGTAAATTATACCATGTTTGGCGTGACCGGATCTGTTCATTACAAGACCGCTTTTAGTGCCTGGCCGGTGTAGGATTTCTTGACGCGGGCAACGTCTTCTGGCGTCCCAGTCGCGACGATTCGGCCGCCGCCCGAACCGCCTTCGGGGCCGAGGTCGATGATGTAATCAGCGGATTTGATCACGTCAAGATTGTGCTCGATCACGATGACCGTGTTGCCGGTATCGACGAGTTTTTGCAGAACGTCGAGCAGTTTATGTACGTCGGCGAAATGAAGGCCCGTGGTCGGCTCGTCCAGGATGTAGATCGTCTTGCCCGTAGCCCGCTTCGAAAGCTCTTTCGCAAGCTTTATACGCTGCGCCTCGCCGCCCGAAAGCGTCGTGGACGACTGGCCCACCTTGATATAACCGAGTCCGACGTCAAGGAGCGTTTCCAGCTTCTGTTTGATCGAAGGAATGTTCTCAAGGAGCGGAAGCGCGTCTTCAATAGTCGTGTCCAGAAGGTCAGCGATCGAAAGACCTTTGAATTTCACCGCGAGCGTTTCGCGATTATACCGATGCCCGCGGCAAACGTCGCAAGTCACATAAACATCGGGCAGGAAGTTCATCTCAATGCGCTTCATTCCACCGCCTTCGCACCCTTCGCAACGGCCGCCTTTGACGTTGAACGAGAAACGACCGGCCTTGTAGCCACGCTGACGCGATTCGGGGAGCATCGCGTAAAGATCGCGGATGGGCGTAAACAATCCGGTGTACGTGGCCGGATTCGAACGCGGCGTGCGTCCGATCGGCGACTGATCGATCTCGATTATCTTGTCAACGAGGTCGAGACCTTCCACCGAATCATGATCGAGCGGCTGAACGTTCGACTTATAAACGTGACGATACAGAGCCGGATAAAGAATGTCCTCGACCAGCGTAGATTTTCCCGAACCGGAAACGCCAGTGACCACTGTAAGCAGGCCCAACGGAAACTCCGCATCGATGTTTTTTAGATTATGGGCACGAGCGCCTTTGACGTGGATGCGATGGCCGTTGGGTAGACGTCGAAGCTCCGGAACTTCTATCTTGACGGCTCCGCTCAGATACTGACCGGTCAATGACGTTGTAGTATTGGCGATCTCTTTCGGCGTGCCGGCTCCGATCACTTCGCCACCGTGCGAACCCGCAAGCGGGCCGAGGTCGATGACGTAATCGGCGTGCTCGATCGTCTCTTCATCGTGCTCAACAACGAGCACCGTATTGCCAAGATCACGCAGCATTTGCAGAGTTTCAAGCAGCCGCTTATTGTCGCGCGGATGCAGGCCGATGCTTGGCTCATCGAGAACGTAAAGCACACCGCGGAGCTGCGAACCGATCTGCGTCGCAAGCCGGATTCGCTGGCCTTCACCGCCCGAAAGCGAGCCGGAACCGCGATCGAGCGTGAGATATCCGAGCCCGACAGCATCGAGGAACTGAATGCGATTGCGGATCTCTTTGAGCACGAGCCCGGCGATCTTTTCTTCACGTGGCGTGAGGGTGATATCGTCAAACTTACCAACAGTCTCAGATATCGGAAGGTTCGTATAATCGCCGATCCCAAGTCCATTTACCTTTACCGCGAGGCTCTCGGGCTGGAGTCGTGCTCCATTACACGACGGACAAGGAACCGGTGCGACAAGCTCAAGCAAAGCTTCCCGCGTCTTTTCCGAAGGCGGCGATTCAAGCCGTTCCTTCATCGCTTTCAGCGCGCCTTTCCAATCGCTCTCGTATTTGTAATCGCCCTGTCGAAACGTTAGACGTTTTTTCGTTCCGAACAGAAACGCGTTTCGGATCTCTTCGGGCAGATCCGCAAACGACATCTCGATCAGAGCCTTTCCGGCAGAATCGTCGTTACCGTCTTTGTTCTTTTTGCGCTTCCCTTTCTTGCGGGTCCTGGCATTTTCGGCTGCCGGTTCTAGCTTGTCGCCTTCTACGTAGCGTTCGATCAAAGCCATCAAAGCTGAGCGAAGGAACGCTGCTCCCGATCGGTCCGCACCGCCGAGAAATTCGATCTTGCCGGCGGGCTGATTCGGGTCAGGCACGATCTTATTCGCGTCGATCTCCATCACGCTGCCGATTCCCTGACAACGTTTACAAGCGCCATATGCCGAGTTAAACGAAAACGAACGCGGCTCGAGCGTGGCGATATTAATGCCGCAGTTTACGCACGCCATTCGTTCTGAATAAAGCGTTTCGTCGCCGTCAATTACAGAAACAAGCACTGCGCCGCCTGTTAGTTTCAATGCGGTCTTGACCGATTCGGCGAGACGCTCGTTCACGCCGTCCTTTATCAGAAGCCGATCAACGACGATCTCGACCGTATGATTCTTTCGCTTGTCGAGTTCGATCACTTCATCGAGCTGACGCATTTCGCCGTCGATCCGGGCTCGCACAAAGCCATCCTTATGAAACTTCTCAAGCTCTTTCTTGAACTCACCCTTTCTGCCGCGAACGACCGGAGCAAGGATCATCACACGCTCGCCGTCGTCAAGGTCAAGAATTCCGCCGACGATCTGTTCGACCGATTGCCGCGTGATCGGATCTCCGCAACTATGACAATGCGGCTGCCCGATCGAGGAGAATAGCAGCCGAAGATAATCGTATATCTCAGTGACAGTTCCCACCGTCGATCTAGGCGAACGCGATACTGTCTTTTGTTCTATAGATATCGCGGGACTCAATCCTTCGATCGAATCGACGTCCGGTTTTTCAAGCTGATCTAGAAATTGACGTGCATAAGCCGAAAGCGATTCGACATAGCGCCGCTGGCCTTCGGCATAGATCGTGTCAAAAGCAAGCGATGACTTACCCGAACCGGAAAGGCCGGTAATGACCGTCAGCTTATCGCGCGGTATCTCTACATCTATATTTTTGAGATTATGCTGGCGTGCCCCGCGGACAGTTATCTGCTTGATGCTCATTACGGTGTAAAACTGCGTGTCTAGCCGAAACGAGTATTTTAACAAATGGGCAGGTGCACGCAAACCGCGTTGCAGCTATGAAACTAACGCGACTTGATCAGCCAAGCTTTTCGTTGACGAAGGTGAAGATAGCCGTCGCGATGCTAACGACGATGAATGTTGCGATAGCACGCCAAACTGCATCAGATTCGGTAAATTTCCAGATAGCGAGAATGCAGAGAACGGTGCAAACAACTAACGAGATAGTGATCACTACGAATGCGATCCAGCGGACGAGCTGAGGGTTAACCACGCCCTTGGTCTTAAACTTCGGCTCCTTTAGTTCAACGACAACGTCCGGTTCGGATTGCATTCGAGCATTATAGCAGACTTAAAACAGCCCAGAGAGCTACAGAAGCGATCACGATCCAAAGCCCTGAGCCGAGAGCGAATGGCCGCCATCCGACCCGTTTCAACATCTCTTTCGAAAGGCTGAGCCCGATGAGGAAAAGAGTGATCGTGAGTCCGGCTTTAGCTAGATTCACAAGCGAATCAAAGATGCTCGGCAGAACAAAGCCGGGTGCATACGTGCGAAAAGCGGCGGCTCCCAAGAAAAAGAAGATGAACCACGGTATCGCGATCTTCGCTTTCCCTTCTCCGTCTTTGTACACATATGCCAGCACGAGAGCGAGCGGAATGATCCAAAGTGCCCTCGCCAGTTTCACGGTCGTCGCGATCGCCAGCGACTCGGGGCCGAAGACGGTAGCCGCACCTACGACCGAACTCGTATCTTGAATCGCGATAGCGGCCCACATTCCAAATTGTGCCTGCGTCATTTCAAGACTGTTACCAATAAACGGAAACAAGATCAGCGCGATGGCGTTAAGAAGAAAGATCGTGCCGAGTGAAACAGACATTTCGTCGTTCTCCGCCTTGATCGCCGGCCCGACCGCCGCGATCGCACTTCCGCCGCATATTGCCGTGCCGGACGAGATCAGGGTTCGCGTCTTTGACGGAACGCCAAGAGCCTTACCAAGAAAATAACCAAGGATCAGAGCCCCAAATACAACGCCGATAATAAAGAAGATACCCGAACGACCTGCTTCGTAAACCGCCGTCAGGTTCATCCCAAAACCAAGTAACGCGACCGATGCTTGTAATAGATATTTCGCAGGTTTGCCCGAAAGGTCAGGGTATGGATTCCCAAAAGTGAACGCGAGAATAAGGCCGAGACCGAGAGCGACCGCCGGCGAGCCGTAAGGAGTAAGCAGGAATATTACGATCGCGAAAAATACGATCTTAGAAATCGACATACAAAGCGGAAAAGTATAATTGCGAAAGGACGAAAAAGGAAACGGACCTCTCCTTCTTCGTCCTCATTTAAGATCCAAGCTAGGATTACTTTGCCTTGCCCTGATTCGCGACGGCTTTCTGAGCGGCCTTGATCGCGTCTTGGTCGCCAAGAAAATAACTTTTCGTCGGCTTCAGATTCTCATCGAGTTCAAACACAAGCGGGATTCCGGTCGGCACGTTGTACTGAATAATGTCCTCGTCGGAAATCGAATCAAGATACTTGACCAAAGCTCGCAAGCTGTTTCCGTGGGCCGCGACGACAAGCCGATTTCCTTCACGGATCTTCGGCATTATCTCCGTTTCAAAGAATGGCACGACACGATCTACCGTGTCTTTCAAGCATTCCGCCGCGGGAAACTTGCCCGCTTCGACCGATGCGTAGCGGGCGTCTTTACCAAGCCATCGCTCGTCGGTATCAAGCATCGCACTTGGCGGAACATCATAACTTCGCCGCCAGATAAGCACCTGTTCTTCGCCATATTGCGAGGCGGTTTCGGCCTTATTCAATCCTTCAAGGGCACCGTAGTGCCGCTCATTCAAAAGCCACGATTTCGTCTCCGGTATCCACATCAGATCCATCTCGTCGAGAACGATCCACAGCGTCCTTATCGCACGTTTCAGCACCGATGTGTATGCCTCATCAAAGACATATCCCTCTGCCTTTAACAACTGTCCGGCGGCCTTCGCTTCTTCCCGTCCTTTCTCAGAAAGATCAACGTCCTTCCAACCGGTAAAGCGATTTTCCTTGTTCCACTGGCTCTCGCCGTGACGTATCAATACCAATTTATGCATAACCTTATCTTAAATTTCATATCTCAAATCTCAAATTCGGGAAGCAAGAATCCGTTTAACCTCGCCCACAAGATAAAGCGAACCCGTCACAAGTACAAGATCAGCCGCACCCGCCAGTGTCAATGCTTCCTCAAGCGAATCTGTAAGAACCACCTTATTCAAATCAAAGTTCTCGGGTACGCATCCCAAAAGTTCCTCTGCAGTCATCGCCCGAGAATTCGACGGTCGCGTCAGAATCAATCGTTTCGCTCTCGGCCAAAGTATTTCCGCGATTCCGCTAACATCTTTTTCTTTCATCGCCCCAAAGATCATCGTGATCGGCTTATCCACGGATTTATCGAGATAGGCGGCTAGAGCCTCCGCACCGGCGATGTTGTGGGCTCCGTCGAGCAAATAATTGCCGATGTACTCGAGCCGACCAGGATGGCTTGCGGTTTCAAGGCCCATGCAAATATTGAAATTTGAGATCTGATGGCCGGCATCCTGAAGTTGTTCGGCGATCGCGACCGCTGTCGATCCGTTCTGGAATTGATGTTCTCCAAGCATGTTGTATAGATCAATATTGGAATAGTTATCTCTCTCAGTGATAAAGGTTCCGTACAACATGGGAGCTATTTCCCGCTCACGCTTGATCTTTATGTCCGTTGTCGCCCAGACTGGATCAACACGAACCTCACGGCATCGGCCAAGAAGAACTTGTTCGACAGACTTAGATTGGTGAGTTAGGACGACCTTTGAATCGTGCCGAATTATTGCAGCCTTCTCCACCGCGATCTCTTCGATCGTTTCTCCGAGGTATTCCTGATGATCGAGATCAATTCGCGTTATCGCGGCGATCTCGGCATTGGCGGCAGTCGTTGCATCGAGCCTGCCGCCTAGGCCCGTTTCGAGAATTGCGAGTTCTACCTTTGCCTCTGCAAAAGCGACAAGTGCGATTGCTGTCACCTGCTCGAAAAACGTCGGGCGATAACTCAACGCTCCATTCGACAACAGCTCGTTGGCGGTTTCGCGAACATACGTCGCAAAACGCGCAAACGCGTCTTCGCTGATATTGACGCCGTCGAGCTTTATCCGCTCGGTTATCGAAACCAGATGCGGCGATGTAAACATGCCCCGACTAATGCCGGCCTGTCCGCAGATCGAATCGAGGAAAGCACAGACCGAACCTTTTCCGTTCGTTCCGGCGACCTGCACCTTTAAGTAGTTGTCATGTGGATCACCAAGAGCGGCCAGCAGCAGGCGGATGTTCTCAAGGCCAAGCTTCATCGCCTCGACCTCATTGCCTAGAGAATACAAGTAGCTTTCGGCTTCGGCGAAATTCACAAGGCTAATATTCGCCGATGATAGTTGATCTGTCCAAGATGGTAGTTGAGATGGGTGGCAAGGTGGACGAGGAACAACTCAGTCGTTATCGGTTGACCGAAAACCTCTTTCGGGTAGATCTTGTCAAAGTCTTCAGCGGTCAATTTCTCGAGGGTAGACGTCACTACCGATAAGGCATTGTCGATCTCTCGGAGCATTTCGTCTCTCAAAACATTACCGGCCGAAAATTCTGTGTCACGATCGCGCAAAAACCCCGAACCGCCGAGCTCCGCTCCGATAAAATGCTTTAGATTGCCGATAAGATGCAACGTCAGATTTCCTGCAGAGTTTGTGATTTCGCCGTTCGTTTTCCATAGGTCGGCCTCATTCGTATACAACCCGATCTCATTCTTTAAATTCTTTAGATCGCGATCGAATATTTTGACCAATGTTTCATTTAGCATGTACAAACTCTTAGGAAAAAACCCGGACTATTTCTTCATCATAAAGTCGAGCATCCGCACAATGGTTTCCTTCATCTCGCGACGATCGACGACAATATCGACCATACCGTGTTCGAGTAAAAATTCGCTGCGCTGAAAGCCTTTCGGAAGCTTCTGGCGGATCGTTTGTTCGATCACACGCGGGCCGGCGAAGCCGATCAAAGCTTTTGGTTCAGCGAGAATCACATCACCGAGCATCGCAAAACTCGCTGTAACGCCGCCGGTAGTTGGATCTGTCAAGATCGAGATGAACGGCAGCTTAGCTTCATGCAGAAGCGATAGTGCCGCCGATATTTTGCCCATCTGCATCAGCGAAAGCGTGCCTTCCTGCATTCGTGCCCCGCCCGACGCGGAAAACACGATCACGCCGCCTTTGTTATCGAGTGCCCGTTCGATAAGCCGCGTGATCTTTTCTCCAACGGCCGAACCCATCGAGCCGCCGATGAATGACATATCCATCGCCCCAGCGTAGACCTGGTGTCCGCCAACCTTACCACCGCCCGAAACTATCGCTTCCGGTAACCCTGACGATCCTTTTGCGGCCTCGATACGGTCCTTATATGGCTTAGTGTCGACAAAACCGAGCGGGTCTGTCGACATCACTTCTTCGTCAAGCTTTTCATATTTGCCGTCATCGAACAGAATCTCGAGCCGATCTCTGGACGGAAACCTGAAATGATAATTGCAATGCGTGCAGACCTGAAGAGCTTCCGTAAGTTCGCCTTTGTAAAGCGGATTATCGCAATCCGGACATTTAACAAAAATGCCGGACGTATTTACCGTACGTTCGATATCTTCATCGGCCGTATCGATCTTCGGTTTGTCGCGTTTGAACCAAGCCATAAAGCAGTCTTCGGTGGTCAGCGGCTTCGGTCAGATCTATCTCCGACGGAAACGGACACACATTGTCGTTTAAGAACTAAAGGTTAGCATACGGCTATAAGTTTGTCGCTTGGATCTTAATCCAGGATAGCGAGCATTTCGTTGTGGATCTTTCCGTTGCTCGCACAGATCGGCGGCTTATAAATACTGAAAGCTGAGCCGTCGTAATTCGTGACCCAACCGCCTGCCTCTTCGATAAGTAATTTTCCTGCGGCCAGATCCCATGGATTTAAGCCTTCTTCCCAAAATCCATCAAATCGCCCGCAAGCAACATACGCAAGATCGATCGCCGCCGAGCCATCGCGACGGACTCCGCGCGAATTGAGCAAAAATTGCGTTAGGTGCCGAGCGAAATCTTCTTTCCGCTTAAAATCATATGGAAAGCCGGTGCAGATGAGCGAATTACCAAGATCGTCGGTGGCGGATACACGAATAGGCTTTCCGTTCAATGTCGCTCCCCGGCCTTTTTCGGCAGCGAAAAGTTCGTTTCGTGTTGGATCATAAGTAACGCCGATGACGATCTCGCCGTCATGCTCAAGAGCGATCGTTACCGCAAAACACGGATAGCCGTGAGCATAATTTGTCGTACCATCGAGTGGGTCAATTATCCATTTCCAGGTGTTGTCGCCGCCGATTATCACGGCTTCACCGGCTTCTTCGGCGAGTATCGAATGCCGCGGCTGATACGACTTGATTCGTTCAATGATCATCGCTTCTGACGCAAGATCAGCCTCAGTAACAAGATCAATATCGGCCTTTTTCATGACGGTCACGCGGCCAAACTTTTCAAGAAGTATCTGTCCGGCATCGCGTGCCGTTTCAATTGCAAAATTCAACATAGCGTTCAGCAGTCAGCTTTCAGCGGTCAGCCCTTATTTTAATGATCAAAGCAGCAAGCATTTTCTTCACACTCAATAATTGTACATTTAGGACATCGTAGGTTTCTCGTTCAAAGTAAAGCAAGTCAGAAGCGAGTTGCAACTGATATTCGACCTCATATGCTGAACCAAACGCAATCTGAAGAAATCGCGCAAAATCTGGATCGCTCGCACGACCGCAACCCTCTGCGATATTCGTTGGAATCAAAGCCGTAGCCCTTCTAATTTGGCTTGTCAGTCCAAACAACTCCTCTTTTGGAAATGACTTGGTTGCTTCGTAAATTGAGAGAGTAAGAAGATGCGATTTTTCCCAAACCTGAAGATTCCGAAAATCTTTCATAAATATTGAATGCCGTGCCGACTGGCTGAACGCCGACCGCCGACCGCCGACGGCCTATTTCATTATCGCGAAAATCTCCGTCTGATGCGGGTGCGTGATAATGACTTCGGTGCCGTCGATATACACATCGATCTCGGAGCGAACGCCGAATTTCCCGGCGAAATAGATCCCGGGTTCGATCGAAAAACCCGTACCAGAGATCAACCGACGCGAATCGCGGGTTTCGAGATTATCTATGTTCGCTCCGTTACCGTGGCCATCTTCACCGATCGAGTGTCCGGTTCTGTGTAGAAATTCATCGGCGAATCCGGCCTTGCGAATGATGCCACGGGAAACATCATCGGCCTGTGCACCGGTGATCGGCCGGCCAGCGGCAAAGGCATCGCGGATCACTTTCAACGCCGATTGCTGCGCGTCAAAAACGATGTTCCAGATCTTTGTATATTCTTCGGGGACCGTCTCGCCGACAAATCCCATCCACGTGAGATCGGCGGCCGGAGCTTTCGGCTTTTTGACCTTGGTCACTGTGTCGATCAACACCAGATCACCGCGTTTGATCGGTGCGCCTTTGCCCGGTTTCGGAAAATAATGCGGCGACGCAGCATTCGCATTAACAGCAACGATCATCGGCGAAGGGTTCATTCCTTCTTCGTCATAACGCTTCATCATAAACGCCTGAACGTCGTTCTCCGTCGTCGGAATTTCGGCATTGACCCGTCGCTTGATCTCACCGAATGTCTCGATGATGATCTTCTGCATCTTCGTCGCGGCTTCTTTCTGCATCTCAAGCTGTTCAGGCGTCCAAACTGCCTCGAACTGCTGCACCAGATCCGCACTCGACTCTATGCTAACGCCAAGTTTTCGCACCATCTCGATCGTTCCTGCGTCGACACGCGCGATGTACGGAATGTCGTTGTTCGGCGAATACTGCATCGCAATGCGGAAGTTTCTATTGCGTTTCCCTTTCGGCGTCATCGCCTTTCCGACCTGGCTTTGCAATAGCTGCCATTCGCGATAGATCAATTTCTTGCCCGGTAACACATCAAGCTGTCCCGGCTCGATGGCATGAACAACCTTAACCGGTTCGCCCTGTTTCGGAATGAAATAAAACCACCTACGAGAACCGCCTAGACGCTCGGTTTTAAGAATTCGCGGAATCAAAATATCGCTTCCGCGAAAATCGTAAAACAGCCAACCATCAAAACCCTGTTGAACCAACGCCTTTTGAATTTCGGCGACGCGCGTCTCCTGTTCAGTTTGCGAAAAAGCGGAAAGGGAGAAAAGAAACAAAATGCAGCTAATTAGAAATATTCTCATGTTGTAGAAATGATGTAACTATCTTAAATAGACGTCAACGTAGTCAGTAACAGGGTCGCAAGGATTGTCCATTTGTTGAAGCCGCCAATATTTGCGTGCGCCTGTGATCTTGAAAACGAACTCGCCTTCGCGCTTGCACGGCTCACCGCCGTTAATGTGGCCAATTTGAGAAATGATAGTTCCGTTGAACGTAAATTCCTTCGCGTCGATACGACCGATCGTCCCATCGATACGGACAAAGTCGGTGTTACCGCGGCCCTTTTGCTCGCCCTTGATCCGATAGACACCACGTGAGTTTGAGACCGTCGCATTTCCAAAGTAATCCCAGCTTATCCATTGCAGCGAAAATAGGTGGCGGCCCAAAAGTTTCCTCGCCGCTGGTGCGTTTCCAACGACCGTCTTCTCTTGGGAGAAAACAGGAATCGCGAACAAAGTACAAAGAGTTAAAATTAGTAATATTTTTCGCATTAGTAGCTATCCTATTTTGTCGCAAATGTTCGTTCGCTCAACCTCAGAAATTCCTGCACCTGCTTGTCCCAATATGGCCAATTATGGCCACCGGGAAGCTGACGGAATTCGTGCGGGATCTTCTTTTCGATTAACAGGTCGATAAAGTCGCGGTTGTTCTGAAACAGGAAATCTTCGGTGCCGCAGTCGATATAAAGGAACGGCAAGGTTTTTCTTTTTTCCGGTGTGATCTCGCGAACCATTTTGAAGATGTCATTCGATTTTCGCGTATCGCTGTCTGCGGCTCCAAATATCACACCAAGCGATCTCATCGAAGCGTCGCCTCGACCCGAGACCGGATAAGTCGGGGCGCCCAAAGCACCACTAAAACTGCCCGCGAGCGAAAACATTTCGGGATACTTTATCCCAAATTTCAAAGCCCCATAACCGCCCATAGAAAGTCCCGCTATCGCACGATTTTTTCGGTCAGACATTGTGCGAAATCTCTTATCGACCTCAGGAATCAGCTCCTTAATGATATAGCTTTCGTATTTATCATTCGCATTAGTCGCACCATCTGTGTACCAGCCGTTCTCGCCTTCGGGGGTGACGATGATCGCGTCGTATGGAGCCGCATGTTTTGCGAGTTTTGCGCTGTCTGTCCAGTTATTGAAATGCCCGGTCAGGCCATGCAAAAGATAAAGGACCGGATAGCGTTTAGCTTC
>JBBSKW010000082.1:0-13948 GCA_038256005.1 Pyrinomonadales bacterium | reverse complement strand
GATCCTCGGATCTGTTCAAACGCCCAAACGATCCCAGTGCTTTCTTACGAAGAAGCTGCCGAGCTCGCTTATTTCGGCGCAAAGGTCTTGCATCCGAAAACGATCAAGCCCGCGGTTGATAATTCGATCCCCGTCCGCGTTTGCAACACATTTCACCCCGACGAGATCGGGACGATGGTAGTGGCCGAATCGGGCGAGACCAAGAACAAGATCAAGTCCATTGCCAGTAAAAGGAACATTACAATTATCCGCATAAATTCTGCGCGGATGCTCGGTGCGTACGGTTTCATGAGCGCGGTCTTTCAGGTGTTTGATCGACACCGGACCGTGATCGACGTGATCTCGACATCGGAAGTTTCAGTCGCGTTGACGCTGGATAATTCCGAGTCGATCGACAAAGTCGTAGAAGACCTGCGGCGGCTCGGTGAAGTAGAAGTCGAAGCCGGCTACGCTGTGATCTGCGTTGTCGGTGAAGGCTTGAGGGCTTCGACCGGACTCGCTTCAAAGATATTCTCTACGATCGAAGACATAAACGTCGCGTTAGTTTCGCACGGGGCCTCGGCGGTGAATCTCACGTTTGTGGTGAAAGAAGACGATGCGGCTCGCGTAATCGCACGGCTTCATGGCGAGTTTTTCGGTTGATCGTTTTCGGCGTGCTGTTTACCGATCGAAAGATGATCGTGAAAAGAAAGCCCGCTGCCAGCAGCCCGATTCCGGTCAATATAGTCCTCCACGGCAAAGCGAGAGCCATTACGGTACAGAACAGTCCAACTATCGCGACCCATTTCCAACGGTCCTGATCCGTTTTATCGTCGGTCTGGTCTTCTTTGCCGAAGGTGTGCAGCCGGTGCATCGGTAGTCACTATTTTTGATATAACGTTCAAAAGATCTCAACTAACGGTAAATATTCAGCCGCACCCGTTTAACCATTATTCTGCCGCATCAGAATTGTCCGGCAAAGCGCCACATAATCGAACCGCATTAAGCAGGAAGCAGACGTGTGCAATAATTAAAAGTTAACGTAAATGGGAGGTGACGGATGCAGGTAGAAACTGAAACCGCTGTAAAGGAAGAGATACGGTCTGAACGGATGGAGATAGTTCACCAGCTTGAGCACTGGCTGGAAATTCCGATGCTTGTCCTAAGCCTTATCTGGCTTACCTTGTTCATTGTAGAAATGACGCAGGGCATTGGTCCGTTTCTGGAGATCGTCGGGAATGTTATCTGGATCATCTTCGGAATCGAATACCTAGTGCGCTTTTTCTTGGCTCCCGAGAAGTTTGCTTATATCAAGAGCAGTTGGCTGACCCTTCTGGCTCTGGCCCTTCCCGCTCTGCGAATCTTTCGACTATTCCGGGCGTTCAGCCTTTTACGGGCCGCACGTGCAGCCCGCGGACTTCGGCTTGTTCGCCTTCTGACATCATTGAACCGCGGGATGAAAGCATTAGGCTCGACCTTTAGCCGAAGAGGCTTTGGTTATGTCTTGTTCCTGACGCTGGTCGTCGTATTCGTCGGAGCTGCGGGAATGTATAACTTTGAAAAGGATCTGGAGGGTGGTTTCGTCAATTATGCCGACGCTCTGTGGTGGACTGCGATGCTTATAACGTCGATCGGTTCCGATTATTTTCCTCGTTCGGGCGAAGGCCGTATGCTTTGCCTTATACTCTCGCTTTATGGATTTGCAGTTTTCGGATACGTGACGGCTACTCTCGCGACCTTCTTTATTCAGCGTGATTCCGAAACGGCCTCTGAGCGAGGCGAGCCGTGTTTCCTTGACCTGCAAACAGAGTTAAAAGAACTCCGATCGGAGATCAGAAGTGCGCTGGCGGATCGTGCGACACAAACTTAACTATGGACCTATTTACACTTACCAAAGAATTGATGAGGATTCCCTCTACCTCCGGCGAGGAACAGGCCATTGGGTACTACCTCCGGGATCATCTGACCTCGCTTGGATGGAACGTAGAACTGCAGCCGGTTTCTGGGAACCAGAACAACGTTATCGCTACGCTTAACGACAACCCTCGGGTTTGGATGTCCACACATATGGACACGGTTCCGCCATTCATTCCGCCGACCGAGGACGACGAGAAGATCTACGGCCGCGGAGCGTGCGACGCTAAGGGAATTATCGCGGCGCAGATCACGGCGGCCGAACAACTTCGCAAAGCGGGAATCACCGATATTGGCTTGCTTTACACGGTCGAAGAAGAGCGTGCATCGACCGGAGCAAAGGCTGTCAATCTTCATCCGCTTGCGGCGAAATGTGGGTACATGATAAATGGCGAACCGACCGATAATGATCTGGCGATCGGTTCGAAGGGATCGTTCCGCCTAATGATCAAAACGTCCGGCAAGGCGGCACATTCTGCATATCCTGAAGAGGGAGATTCGGCGATCGAAAGTTTGATCGAGATCCTCAACGACATTCGGACAACTCACTTTCCACACGATGATTTCTTTGGCGAGACGACTGTAAACATTGGAACTATCGACGGCGGACTTGCCTTGAATATCATTCCGCCAAAGGCCGAGGCCGGGTTGCTGATTCGCTTAACGACAAAACGCGAACCGATCGAGCAGGCGATAGAAAGTATTGTCCGCGGCCGCGGCGAGATCGAGGTTCTTTCGTGCAGCGAACCCGTAAGACTCCTTCCGGTCGACGGCTTCATGCAAAAGGTCGTGCGGTTCACCACCGACATTCCGCACATGCCGAATTGGGGCAAACCGCTCTTGCTCGGCCCCGGATCGATACTGGTCGCACATACAAAGAATGAATTCGTGCTGAAACGGGATTTGGAGGAGTCGGTTGGCCTTTACAAACAGTTAGTACGGACACTTCTCGCATGAAAAGAGCGTGAACCGGGATGCCCCGATTCACGCTTTTAATTTTATTCAAACCGTATACCGGTTGCGTTGGCGCAGTTTGTTCCTAGTACGTTTCCGTTTACATCCAGAGCTTGAGCTATCGAGGTCTGGGTAAGGCTGTTTCCGTCATAGCTAAGTTGATTTTGCTGACGGGCGACGTTTCTGCCGGCGAGTGTGCCATCGGCGTTGAAGCGGAAGAATTGAAACGAAAGACTGAAGTTTCGGCCGGATTCATGATTCCAGATGCCATATCCTGGACCGCGGAGTGTCGGTGAGTTTTGGGCGCCGAAATCGTCCATAGTTCCGCCTCGTCGATAGACGTGCATTGCCGGGAAGGTCGCTATCACAGCACCAGTCGTGCAGTTTATGCGCGTCACCTGAAGATTCCATACGCCTTCAAGACGCCTCGCATTATTGTGTCCCCAGTTTAGATCTTCCTGCGTTTGGTCATCTGTTTTGGGTTGCGTGCTATCGTCCTGAGCGGACACCGAAATTTGGGCGAAGACTGTCAGCATTAAAAATGCCATTGCCGTGCCGATCGTTTTCAAGAATGTATTTTTCATTTGTTCCTCGTTTTGGTTTTGTTATTTCAACCGCATCGTTCCAATACCGGTTGATGCGTGTCATAATCACAGACCTCGGTTTGGTTAATCTTTCGGATTTCCTGAACGTTTTCTTCATCTTTTCTGAATAGCGGCTATGTCTAATCAAGACAAAGAGTTATACGAGTTCGATAAATTTCGGTTGGATGTTTCTGAACGGGTTTTGCTGCGTTCGGGCGAGCGAATTCCTTTGGCTGAAAAGGCGTTTGAGACGCTTTGCGTTCTGATTCGACGCGGAAACTCACTTGTCTCAAAAGATGATCTAATGAACGAGGTCTGGCCGGACGCTATCGTTGAAGAAAATAATCTCGACAAAAATATCTCTATCCTGCGCCAGGCGTTGGGAGAGCGGGCCGGTAAAGGAAAGTTTATAGAAACCGTGCGTGGACACGGATATCGTTTTGTTTCCGAAGTGCATAATGTTGAAGAGGCTGCATTGTCACGAGAGCCTTTACCCGTTAATGATCTTCCACCGGAGCCCTCCATTGCGGATTCGAAATTTGAGGATCAGTCCCAGTCCGAATTACAGATAGCAAGCCCTTCGGAAATTTCAAATTTGAGATCGGAGATCAAACAAACGATCTCAAAACAAGCGGAACCAAAAACTAAAACTAGCAACACAGTTCGTAATCTGCTTATTGCGGGTTTGGGCGGCATGATCGTTTTGAGTCTGGCTGCAGTATATTATTGGCAATCAAGTTATCTTTCTTCAGGGGCGAAAAGCATTGCAGTATTGCCATTTAGGGCACTAGCCGAAGACAGTCGTAATGAGTCACTGGAACTCGGAATGGCCGACACGCTGATATCGAAACTGAGCGGCGGTGAAGAAATTCGCGTTCGTCCGTTTAGTTCGATGCGGCGGTTTGCATCGTCT
This sequence comes from Pyrinomonadales bacterium, assembly GCA_038256005.1. Lineage (GTDB taxonomy): Bacteria > Acidobacteriota > Blastocatellia > Pyrinomonadales > Pyrinomonadaceae > OLB17. The sequence goes on along the minus strand of JBBSKW010000082.1, from coordinate 9,604 downwards.
GAGCAGGATGCCTTATCTGTTGGGAGCGAACTTAACGTGGAGTTCGTCTTGGATGGAAGCATTCAAAATTCCGGCGAAAGGATAAGAGTTTCAGCCCGCCTTTTGAGAGTCAGCGACGGTCAGCAAATGTGGACGGGACAGTTTGATGAAGATTTCACTGATATTTTTGCCGTTCAAGATACAATCTCGGAAAGAGTCGCCATAGCCTTGAAGGTCCGGCTAAGCGGCAGCGGGAAAAAGCATCATACAGAAAATGTCGAGGCCTATCAGCTTTATATGAAGGGCCGATTTCACCTTTTGAAAGGCATAAAACCCGGAACTGAGACGGCCATTTCGTATTTTCAACAGGCGATAGAGGCTGATCCAAATTATGCATTAGCTTACTCCGGTTTATCGGATGCTTATCGTGGGCGTTCGCTGGGCGGGGAAATGCCATCGGCCGAGTTTTTCCCCAAGGCAAAGGCGGCGGCAAACAGATCTATCGAGCTCGACGACACGCTTGCCGAGGGGCACGCAAACCTCGGTCACGTCATGTTTTGGTACGATTGGGATTGGAAAGGAGCTGAAAAGCAATTCAAGAGAGCATTGGAACTTGACCCACACAGTCCCGATTCACTCCAGTTTTACGCTCATGTGCTTTCAAACACCGGGCAACATGCCGAGGCTCTCGAAAAAATAAAATTAGCAAGGGAACTTGACCCGCTGAATCTTAGAATCAACGCCCTCGAGGGCCTGTTTCTGCTTCACGCAGGACGGACAGATGAAGCTATTGAGAGATTGGAAAAAACGCTTGATCTGGACCCGGATCACATGATCACGAACCGCTTTGCGGCACGAGCATACAGCGAAAAAGGAATGTTTGCCGAAGCCGTCGCCGCTTCCGCAAAGGCACAACAGCAAAGCGACTTTGGCTCAGAACCGGGAGCGTTCGGCGCGTATGCCTTAGCAAAATTGGGGAAAATCAAAGAGGCTCGAGCGGCGCTTGAGGAAATGCTCGAGGCGTCAAAGACACGGTATGTTCCCGCTTCTAATATTGCTCTTGTATATACCGGGCTTGGCGAAACCGAAAAGGCTTTGGAATATTTAGAACGAGGCTTCGTAGAAAAAGACGTCCGAATGGCCTTTCTTAAGGTAGAGCCAAAGTGGAATGATCTGAGAAACAAGCCGCGATTTATCGATCTGATGCGGCGGATGAATTTCGAATGAGCTTATGGAACGTGTACTGATCGGATGCGTTTCGATGGGAGAATTGGTCAATACGCGGGCGTCTGAGCGTGGGCATCAAACCTCGGTCGTGATACACGAATCGCACGCTGGGCTAGAAACTTAGCGGAACACAAGACGACCTTGCAGGTGCAAGATCGATCTTGTGTTCGGGGCTCTTAGCTGAGTGCAAATTTTACTGGAATCGAGTCGCGGTTGCGGTTGAGCAGCCGCTACCGATCACGTCACCGTTGGGACTTCGGAGCACAAATGAACCGCTCGATTCGAAGGCGTTTCCATCACGAGACAGCTCCGAAATTTGTTCGACTCGCATCCGGCCTACCACTCCTCCCATTGGGTTCAAAGCCAAAAATGTAAATGCTAATGAATACATGCGCCCTGCTGGCATCGCCACCCACAATCCGTGACCAGCGGTACGATACGGAGCCGCAGGATTCGCTCCAAATTCAGCTACGGTGCCGCCATTGTTATATGTACTGATGCCCATAAACGGAGGTCCTAGAGGCTCGCCGGTGGCACAGCTGCGCGGCGTTACAGTTGTCTCCCAGACGCCAACTATTGCTTTTGGCGACTGGTTAAATAGTTCATAATTATTTACGTCGTCGTCGGCCTTTTGCCCCTGTGCGATTACCGCGGCTTGAGCGGCAAAAAGAGCCATGATCATGAACGCTGAAAAGCTGATAGTTTTTGACAGTTTGTTTTTCATTTTAATTTCTCCTATTTGTTTTTTCGATCAATTTTTAAGTAGCGGATCTGCTTACATCGCTGAGTGGATCGCGAGTATGGCAAGCTGTTATTAATGATCCATTAGATTCGCCAATATTTGATCTCGACCATATAACGCGACGCAGGCTGTAAAAGAGGCTCAAAGTTTTTTTTAAGACGTCGCGATTACACTTTTTCAGGTCGAAAAAGGATTGCTTAATAGAGAATTGATGCGTATCATCGAGGTGTTTTTACATGGCACAATCCGCTGATAGTTCACAAGAAATCTCGCGAATTCTTCAAGAATGGAGCGATGGCGGCGATGACGCGACCAACAAGCTGATGCCGCTCGTTTATGATGAACTTCGTCGGCAAGCTGCTAGATTCATTCGGCGTGAACGAGACGGGCATTCAATGCAGACAACAGGCCTAGTTCACGAGGCTTATTTAAAGTTGGTTGACCAACGCAGTGTGAATTGGCAGAATCGGGCGCATTTTTATGGGATCGCGGCTCAGGCGATGAAGAGAATTCTGGTCGATCACGCTAAAGCAAGACATAGAGAAAAACGTGGAGGCGTCGCCGAGAATTTACCCCTTGACGAAGCGCGGTTTGCCGTTTCCAACGAAAAAAGTGTCGATCTAGTTGAGTTAGACGAAGCACTTACTCGCCTCGCCAATCTTGATGCAAGACAGGCTAGATTGGTCGAGCTTAAGTTTTTTGCCGGTATGTCGATTGACGAGATCGCGGAGATCCTTCAGATCTCACCTGCAACGATAAAACGTGAATGGAATTCGGCGAAGGCGTGGCTTCATAGCGAGATCAGTAAATAGAGAGATTATGGACTCGGAGCGCTGGCAAAAGATCAAAGACTTGTTCGACGCAGCTTTGCAGATTGAGCCAACCGAACGAGCGAAATTTCTTGACACTAGTTGCGCCGACGACTTTGAGTTGCGCGAGGAAGTGCAAAAGCTAATTGATTCATTTGATGACGCCGAAAGCTTCATTGAAGGAAATGCCGCCGTTGAGGCGGCCAGTTTGATGCTTGAATTGAATCAAACGCTACAAAAGGGTCATCAATTCGCTCATTACGAGATACAAAAGCAGATCGGCACCGGCGGAATGGGTCAGGTCTACCTTGCGGACGACACAAAGCTTGACCGCCAGGTTGCGATCAAGATTCTAAACCCGGAGTTCAGTCAGCATGATTCGAATCTTCAGCGATTCATTAGGGAGGCCAAGGCTGCTTCCTCATTAAATCACCCTAACATTTTAGTGATCCATGAAATCGGCGCTGCCGGAGACACCAACTACATCGTGAGCGAGTATGTAGAAGGCAAAACTCTTCGCGATGTGATCGCTCATTCGCAGTTGAAATTGTTTGAAATTCTCGACATCTCGATCCAGATCTCGAGCGCCTTGGTCGCAGCCCATCGAGCCAACATCGTGCATCGTGACATTAAGCCCGAGAATGTTATCGTGCGACCGGATGGTTATATTAAAGTGTTGGATTTCGGATTGGCGAAGCTACTGATTCCTAGATCCGCCGGCCTCGAAGCTTCGACGGTAAAGCATAACGAAACGGCAAAGGGCATCATATTAGGCACGGTGAATTATATGTCACCCGAGCAGGCAAAAGCTGAGCGGGTCGATGAGCGAACGGATATTTTTAGCCTTGGTGTGGTGATCTATGAACTGGTCGCGGGTAGGACACCATTTCGAGGCGCATCGATGTCGGAAACTTTCGCTAATTTGATCAATATCGAACCGCAGCCGCTCGCTAGGTACGCAGCGAGCGTTCCCGAAGAATTGGATCGTATCGTTACGAAATCTTTGAGGAAGGATAAAGAAGATCGTTATCAATCGATCAAAGACCTTAATGCAGATCTGAAAGAGCTTCGAGAGAGTCTTGAATTCGACAGACGACTTGAAAGATCGGAGCCTTACGTCAATAAAGAAGAAACTGCGATCCTTCAGCCCGCTACCACGTCAACTAATCAGGATACAGACGAAGCGCGTATAGACACCACGAGCACCCTGTTGCGCCGCCGGCCATTCACCGTGATCGCTTTATCTGTTCTGCTGATCAGCTTGCTCGCCGCAGGATACTTTTTCTTGATGCAGAAGTCAGGCGCATCGCAAATTGGTGCCAGGAGGTCGCTCGCCGTTCTACCTTTTATCAATTTAAGCCAAGATCCGAACGCGGAATATCTGTCGGACGGGATAACGGAAAGCGTCATTAACAATTTGTCGCAGCTTTCCGGCTTGAAGGTAATGTCCCGTAATTCCGCTTTTCGATTCAAGTCGGACCAATCGGACGTCAAAAGAATTGCTTTGCAATTAGGTGTCGAATCGCTCGTAACCGGCGATATCAAACAGCTAGGCGACAAACTTATAATCAACGTCCGCTTGATCAATGCTGACGATGAATCGCAGATCTGGGGCAATCAGTATGTCAGAAATTCTACAGACGTTCTAAGAACACAAGGCGAGATCGCGACCGCCGTCGCCCAGAATCTGCGACTAAAACTTACTAATACAGACGCTGAGCGTTTGACCAAACGTTATACAGATAACGCCGAGGCCTGGGAGTTTTATCAACGCGGACGTTTTCTCATATTTAAGTTGATGCCGGCCGAGGTGCAGCAAGGGAATGCTTATTTTCAGAAAGCGATCGATATTGATCCGTCGTACGCACTTGCTTATGCCGGTCTATCCGCCGGTTATCGTTCACTCGCTCTTGGCAGCGAGATCAATCCGGCTGCAAACATTCCAAAATCAAAAGCGGCAGCCGAAAAAGCGATAGAACTTGACAGCTCGCTCTCCGACGCTTACACCGCCTTGGCAATAAGTTTGTTTTGGGGTGATTGGGATTGGAGCGGAGCGGAGGTTCAATTCAAACGCGCTTTAGAACTTAATCCGAATGATGTAAATGCCCATATGTTCTATGCCCATTTACTTTCAAATGTTGGGCGGCATGACGAGGCGTTGGCCGAGGCCCGGCGTGCCAGAGAGCTCGACCCGCTCTTGCCATTTCTAGGTGCGCTTGAGGGACAGTTTCTTTTTCATGCGGGGCGTCTGGATGAGGCTCTCGAGAGGTTGCAAAGGACATTTGAACTAGCTCCAAATTTCTGGATGCCGCACCTTTTCGCCTCAGCCGTATACTTCGAAAAAGGAATGTTCGAAGAAGCAATAGTTGAGGCCGAAAAGGCTAGCCAACTTTCACCCACGATAACCATTCCTCTTGCCTACAAGAGTTCGGCTTTGGCCAAAGTAGGGAGAACCGAAGAGGCTCGTGCAGACCTAAATAAACTATTGGCAATGTCCCAAGACCGTACGATACCGCCATCGACATTTGCTCAAATTTACTATTCCGTAGGCGAAACTGACAAAGCACTAGACTGGTTAGAGAAGGCCTACGCCGAACGCGATCCCAAAATGACTTTCCTAAAAGTCGGACCCTATTGGAACCCAATGCGTTCCGAACCGCGATTCATAGAATTGATGAGGAAAATGAACTTTTAGAACAGAATGAACATCGCACTTATCGGTTACGGGGCAATGGGGCATTTGGTCGAGACGCGTGCCCGCGAGCGTGGACACCAGATCTCGGTCGTTATTAACGAATCGCACGCAGGTTTGCCGGCGGAACAGCTTGCCGAGACCTTACGAGCGGCGGAGGTCGCTATCGACTTTACGGTTGCCGCCGCGGTTCGGCGCAATGTCGAGGCCTGCGTTCTCGCCGAGACGCCGATCGTTGTCGGAACTACCGGTTGGAACGATCAGCGACCGGCGATCGAAAAGCTGGTGATCGAGTCCAACGGAGCGATGGTTTACGGGGCGAATTTTTCGATCGGCGTTAGCCTTTTTTACCGCGTCGCCGAGTTCGCCGCCGAGCTTTTTGCCAAATTTCCCGAATACGAAGCTTTTATCGAAGAGCAGCATCATTCCCACAAGAAAGATTCTCCGAGCGGCACCGCATTAGAGCTTAAAGCTCTCGCCGAAAGCCATGTGAAGGTCGGCGAGATCGCTGCTACTCGTGCCGGCAACATTCCCGGAACTCATCGGCTGGGGTTTGACGGCCCGGCCGACCAGATACTTCTCGAACACACCGCACGCAACCGCGAAGGTTTCGCTCTCGGTGCGATCATGGCCGCCGAATGGATCGAAAACCGCAAAGGTTTTTACGAATTCACCTCAATTATTCAAGATCAACTGGAAGTTAAATAACGACGGATTTTCGCTGATTTCCGCAGATTAGATCAGGAGGAAAATAATTCGCGTCCATCTGCGCCAATCCGTTGTTTTATTTGCATTCAACCGGTCGTAGTTATCTGTGGACGAATATTTCGCTGCTCCGCGGGAATAATCTTACGGTTCCTGAGAATCATAATGTTGTCGGGCCTGACAACTAATTCAAGATCTAAGACAAGATTCTCAAGGAGTTTACGATGAAGTTTACAAAGTTGATTTTTGGTTTATTGTTCGCATTCGCAATTATTGTTACCTCAGATTCATCTGCGTTTGCCCAAGATATGAAGGGTGACGATAAGATGATGAAAGATGACAAAATGATGAAAGATGATCGGCCGGTCGTGGCAATTATCTTTGCCGATTGGTGTCCGGCTTGCCAAAGCGTCGATCCGGTTATGAAAGGGCTGATGGGCGAATATGGCGAAAAGCTAAATTTCGTCGTGTTCGATGTTTCCAACGATGAAAAGATTGCCGCATCGCAGAAAAAGGCCGCAAAATATGGCCTGTCCGCCTTCTTTTCGGACCATAAGACGAAAACCTCGACTGTGGCTGTTTTCAAAGATGGAAAACAAACCTATAAAACGGCAAAAAATTCGAAAAAAGCCGACTACGAAAAAGCTTTTGCCGCCGCTATTCAATAGCAGCACCGAACAAGGGGTAACGAACAAGGGAAGTTAGACTGATCCTCCTTAAGGGAAGACGCCGTAAACCGCGTCTTCCTTTTTTTTGTGGGCGTAGCTCAGATCCCGCACTTCGTTGATATATGATTGACCCGGGTTTTGGGCGGGCTTATGGAAAAGGACGACAAAGCGGCGGACGGGAAGGCGGAAAGCGGGCGGTCGGTTAGTTTTGCCGAGGCCTTTTGGTTTTGGGTGAAGCTGGGCTTTATTTCATTTGGCGGGCCGGCGGGGCAGATCGCGATAATGCACCGCGAACTGGTCGAGCAAAGGGGTTGGCTGTCGGAAGATAGATTTTTGCATGCGTTGAACTTTTGCATGCTGTTGCCCGGGCCTGAGGCGCAGCAGCTTGCGATCTATATCGGCTGGTTAAAAAATAAGACGCTCGGCGGAATCGTTGCGGGTGCTTTTTTTGTGATCCCGTCGATATTTATCCTGCTTTTCCTCTCGTATATTTATGCGGCGTACGGCGCGTTTGCGGCGGTCGCGGGAGTGCTGAACGGATTCAAACCGGTCGTGGTCGCGATAGTCGTCGAAGCACTTTTCAAGATCGGTCGAAAAGCATTAAAGCACACGTTCCATTTTGCCGTTGCCGCCGCCGCTTTCACCAGTATCTATTTTATCGGAATACCTTTCCCCCTGATCGTGCTGGCCGCGGCCGTTGCCGGCATAGTCTATTCAAAGGTCAACAGAAATGATCCATCCGCAGACATTGAACAAGAGAAAAAGGATGACGAAGCCTTTGGCGAACACACCCGCCCAAACGGCTTGCGGACCGCGAAAACTCTGCTCGTCGGGCTCGTTCTTTGGGCGGTGCCGTTTGCATTGCTGATCGCGTGGTTCGGTTACAATGCGTTGCCCGCACAGGAATATCGCTTCTTTTCGCTCTCAGCGCTTGTGACCTTTGGCGGAGCCTACGCCGTTCTGGCATATGTTACGCAAGCCTTAGCGAACGCTCCGTACAATTGGATAACGCCGGTCCAGGCCGTTGACGGATTAGCTCTGGCAGAGACAACGCCCGGGCCGCTGATAATGGTGCTGCAGTTTATCGGATTCATGGCTGGATGGAACAATCCGTTCGGCGGATTCGGCCCGCTCGGAAGCGGAATTATCGGCGCTTTGATTACGACTTACACAACATTTTTGCCTTCGTTCATTTTTATCTTTGTCGGAGCTCCGTACATCGAAAAGCTTCGGACAAACCAGATGCTGAAGGAGACTCTGACTGCCGTAACGGCGGCGGTCGTCGGTGTGATACTAAATCTCGCATTGGTTTTCGGCGCCTCAGTCCTGTTCCCGCAAGGCGCGGATCGGTTTGCGGTCGCTCTCGCGGTTATTGCGTTCCTGCTTTTGTTCTTTACCAAGATCGGCGTTATCTGGGTGGTCCTAGGCGGCGGGCTTATCGGACTAGCCGTGGCGTTTGTTCAGCGCATAGGCTCATAGAAAGAGGTTTTAATCACGGCGGGATCTCGAACGTCTATTTGAGCTAGCCTCACTTGTTCGTGGGGATTTCCATATGACCTATGACAACGCCGAGAGCGTTAGGGCGTTAGCCGATAATTACGGGTTTGATATGGAACTTATCGCAATGAAGAACACGCATCACGCCGAGATGAAAGAATTACTAATCGGTCGCGACCTCACTTGGGCAAGATAGACGAGCCAAAAGGGCGCCGGACCTTTAAATAAACCACAAATATAACCGTCCAATGACGCTTTCTTTTATGGTTCGGGGGCGAAGTCTAGGGAGTCGGGGTCGTCGTCGTGGATGGTCATTTGGCCGAAGAGTTTTAGCCAGACAAAGCCGAGAAGTCCGGCGCAGAGCGATGCGACTAGGACGGCAAATGTCGAGGCGTTGATCGCCTCGTCGTTGCCCGGGAATGCGAGATTGGCGATAAAGATCGACATCGTAAATCCTATTCCGGCGACAAGCCCTGCTCCGAAAACGTGTTTCCAGTTCAGGTCCAAAGGCAGACGGCAGATGCCGGTCTTGACCGCAAGAAATGAAAAGGCAAAGATTCCGATCGGTTTGCCCGCGACGAGCCCGAGATAGATGCCGATGCTGTTGGTTGTTGTCAGGATCTGAAGAGCGTCGCTGCCGATAACGATGCCGGTATTAGCGAGAGCGAATAATGGCAGGATAGTGAACGCGACCGGCCAGTGGAGAAAATGTTCGAGACGATATGACGGCGATTTTTGGTCGTCTTCGATCGTGGACGCAGGTATCGCGAACGCGAGCAGCACGCCGGCGATAGTAGCGTGAACGCCGGATTTGAACATCAGAAACCACATCACGCATCCGAGCACGAGATAGATCGCAAGGTGTTTCACGCCAGCATATTTATCGAGCAGTAGCAGCCCGACGAATATCGCGAGCGATCCGAAAAGAAATGCCGCCGAAAAGCTCGTCGTATAAAAGACCGCGATAACAAGGATCGCCCCGAGATCATCAATAACCGCAAGAGCCGTAAGAAATATCTTTAACGAAGCCGGAACGCGACTTCCGAGCAAGGCAAGAACGCCGAGCGCGAACGCAATATCCGTCGCCATCGGGATACCAATGCCCGGTTGATATGGCGTACCGGCATTTAGCGCAAAATGTATTCCGGCCGGAAGGAAAAACCCACCAAGAGCCGCCATTACCGGAAGCAATGCGTTGCGGACGTTGGAAAGCTCGCCGCTGATCAGTTCACGCTTAAGCTCAAGCCCGACCATCAGAAAAAAGATCGCCATCAACCCGTCGTTG